>PWWF01000372.1 GCA_003561595.1 Paracoccaceae bacterium
ATTCAAAGGTCTGCATCAACTGCTTGAAGCCCTGGCCTTCGACGCCGCCCAACAGGTTGTCGCCTGCGACGCGGAAATCATCGAAATTGACCGTGTATTCCTTCATCCCGCGATAGCCCAGAACCTCGATCTCGCCGCCCGAGATGCCGGGGTCCATGAAGGGCGTCTCATCCGTGCCGGGGGTCTTTTCGGCCAGGAACATCGACAGGCCGCGATAATCGCTCGTATCGGGGATGGTGCGAGCAAGCACGGTCATGACCTGTGTGCGGGCAACATGCGTGATCCAGGTCTTGTTCCCGTTGAGGACCCAGCCCGCGTCATCCTGCACGGCCTTTGTGCGCAGCGCGCCGAGATCCGAGCCCGTATTGGGTTCTGTAAAGACAGCCGTGGGCAGGGTTTCGCCCGAGGCGAGTTTGGGCAGCCACTGCGCTTTCTGTTCCGGTGTGCCGCCGCAGAGGATCAGCTCGGCGGCGATTTCGGTGCGGGTGCCCAGGCTGCCCACGCCGATATAGCCGCGCGAGAGTTCCTCGGACACCACGACCATCGCGGATTTCGGCATGCCGAGGCCGCCGAATTCTTCCGGAATGGTCAGGCCGAAGACGCCCATTTCCGCAAGCTGGTCGATCACCTCCATCGGGATCAGCTCATCCTTCAGGTGCCACTCATGCGCATGGGGCAGGACCTGTTCATCGGCAAAGCGGCGGAATTGTTCGCGGATCATGTCCAGCTCGTCATCGAGGCCGGTGGCCCCGAAGCTGGCGCGGCCATGATTGTCGCGCATCAGCGCGACCAGCGCCATGCGCGCGGCATTGCTGTTGCCGTCGCGGCGCAGATCGCCCGCCGCACCGCTATCGAGATCGGCGGTGATGCCCAGATCGGACAGGCGCACGAACTCGCCCTGGCTCATCGGGATGCCGCCCGCGATCTGGTCGAGATATTCGCCAAAGGCGATCTGATGGATCAGCTGCTCCATCTCGCCGAACTGACCCTTGGCCTGCAGCCCGTCGGCCCAATGCTGCATCTGGCGCAGCGCTTCGACATAGGTGGCCAGCCATGCCAACCCGTGCACGGCGTATTGATCAGCCTCGAGCAGCATGGCATCGACCTTGCCCGCAGGCGCCACCCGCGCCGCGATGGCCGATTTCGCGGCATCGAGCAGTTCCTCGCATCGCGGCAGCGCATCGCGCGTGCGCGCCAGAAGGTCGGGCATCACGGGCGTGGGGTGGGGCTGTCCATCATGGGGCATCGGGCTCTCCGGGTCTGGGATATGTATTTCGCAGCTGCGGCATTACATAGGGGCTTCGCAGGTGCAGCGCAACAAAAATACGCGCAATAGCGTTGATCTTTGCGTTTATGTCGCAGCGCGATTTGGGCTGCAGCCGCCCGGCGAAGGCGATATAGGCGCCGCACAGGAACGACACAGGACATCGCGATGCTGGAACTGGTTTCTGCCGGGCTGCCTGTCTGGGCGCTGGTCACGGCGATGAGTGTGGCCTTTGTCGCAGGCGCGATCAAGGGCGCGCTGGGCTTTGCCATGCCGATGATCCTGATTTCGGGTCTGTCGAGTTTCATGTCGGTGGAGCTGGCGCTGGCGGGGCTGATGCTGCCGACGCTGATCACGAACCTGAGCCAGGCCTTCCGGCAGGGTGCCAGCGCGGCCTGGGGGTCGGTGCAGCGCTATTGGCGGATGCTGTCGGTCATGGTGGTGCTGCTGGTGCTGAGCGCGCAGTTTCTGGTCATGCTGCCCGAACGCGCGCTGCTGTTGCTGCTGGGCGGGCCGATTGTCGCATTTGCGCTGTTGCAGCTTGCCGGGGTGCCGCTGCGCCTGCCGGTGCAGCGGCGCAGGCGTGCGGAATGGGCCAGCGGGGCGGTTGCGGGGCTTTATGGCGGGATCTCGGGGATCTGGGGGCCGCCGGTGATGGTCTATCTGATCTCGGTCGATACGGGCAAACGCGACATGGTGCGCGTGCTGGGGGTGGTGTTCCTGATCGGGGCGGTGGCGCTGATCGGGGGGCACTTGATGTCGGGGGTGGCAACAGCGCGGACACTGGGCTTTTCGGCGCTGCTGGTGGCGCCGGGGATGCTGGGGCTGTGGCTGGGCTATGTGGTGCAGGACCGGCTGGATGCGGCGCAGTTCCGGCGCTGGACCCTGATCATGCTGGTGCTGACGGGGCTGAACCTGCTGCGACAGGCGCTATAGGCAAAACGGGCGACCCGTGGGCCGCCCGTCCAGTACCTGCATATGCTGCGGCATTCAGCCGTCGGACAACGCCTCGGCCTGTTCACGATCCGGGCGGTTTTCGCGTGGCGGGCGACCGATCACGTCGCGCAATTCATGGAGTTCGATGAAATTGTCGGCCTGACGGCGCAGGTCATCGGCGATCATCGGCGGCTGACTGCGGATGGTCGAGACGACCGACACCCGCCCCCCCTGCCGCTGGAGGCTTTCGACCAGTGGCCGGAAATCGCCATCGCCTGAGAACAGCACCGCGTGATCGATACGCGCGGCCAGTTCCATCGCATCCACTGCGAGTTCGATGTCCATATTGCCCTTGACCTTACGCCGACCCATAGAGTCGGTGTATTCCTTGGCGGGCTTTGTCACCATGTTGTAACCATTGTAGTGCAACCAATCGACCAAGGGTCGGATCGGGGAGTAGTCATCGTTTTCAAGCAGCGCTGTATAGTAAAACGCGCGCAGCAGCTTTCCGCGGCGCATGAATTCCTGCCGCAGAAGTTTGTAGTCGATGTCGAACCCCAGCGCCTTGCCGGCGGCATACAGGTTCGAGCCATCAATAAAGAGCGCCAGGCGCTCATCTTTGTAAAACATCTCGTTTGCCTTTTGCACATTCGATGAGTAATTGACTCGAATTGCAGGTTGCAAAACGAAGCAGGCCGGACTTGTCAGGCGCTGCTCACCCATCATACACTAATGACAGATATATAAATATGAGCCGAGAATACAATCTGGCCCTGATTGGCATTGGGGGCAATCTGGCGGGGCAGATGGGTAGCCCATATGGGGAAGTTGCCGCCGCAATTGACCGAATTTCGCATGCAGGCGAGAAGGTTAGCAGGCAAAGCCGGTTCTTTCGCACCCCCTGCTTCCCGGCAGGGGCGGGTCCCGACTTTGTGAATGCCGCGATCGGGGTAGAGACGACGCGCCCCCCTTCGGAGTTGCTGGCGCTGTTGCATGAGGTCGAAATGGCGGGCGGTCGGGCGCGCCATGCGCGCTGGGAAGCGCGGGTGATCGATCTGGATCTGCTGGCGCTGGGCGATCAGGTGCTGCCCGATGCGGCCGCCTTTCGCGACTGGGCCGACCTGCCGCTGGAGAGGCAGATGCAGGATGCGCCCACCGACCTGATCCTGCCGCATCCGCGATTGCATGAACGCCCTTTCGTGCTGGTGCCGCTGCGGGACATCGCGCCCGACTGGCGCCATCCGGTGCTGGGCCGCACGGTCGCACAGATGTGCGACGCGCTGCCGGCCGAGGACATCGCCGAAATCTGGCCGGTTTCACGCTGAATTCAGGCGAAATCGGCCAAAGGATGGGCGCGGACGTCTTGTAATGGCGGGGCAGGGGCGATATGTGGCAAGCTTGACCCGGCATCCTGACAGAGTGGAGTGACCCAATGGCCCGCGTGACGGTTGAAGATTGCGTTGACAAGGTTCCCAACCGGTTCGAGCTGGTGGCGCTGGCCGCCCATCGTGCCCGCGAAATCGCATCCGGTGCGCCGATCACGGTGGATCGCGACAATGACAAGAACCCGGTCGTCGCCCTGCGCGAAATCGCGGATGAGACGCAATCCTCGGATGATCTGCGCGAGCGGCTGATCGAAAGCCTGCAGACCCAGATCGAGGTCGACATGCCCGAGGATGACGATATGGCATTGCTGATGGGTGCGGCCGAACAGGACGCCCCGGAAGAAGACGCCATGAGCGAAGAGCAGATGCTGCGCGCCCTGATGGAAGCGCAGGGTCAGGCCGGCTGATCCCGCAGCGCAGGCTCAACGGGCTGGAAAGGCGCCGGAGTGATCACTCAGGATGATCTGATCGCACTTGTGCGCAACTACAACCCGCGCACCGATGAAGCGCTGATCCGCAGGGCCTGGGACTATGGCGCCGGGATGCATGAGGGGCAGTTCCGCCATTCGGGCGAGCCCTATTTCACGCATCCGGTCGCCGTGGCCGCCCTGCTGACCGAAATGCAGCTGGATGATTCGACGATCATCACCGCGCTGCTGCATGACACGATCGAAGATACCAAATCCACCTACAGCGCCATCGCCCGCAATTTCGGCAAGGAGATCGCCGAACTGGTCGATGGGGTCACCAAGCTGACCAATCTGCAGCTTTCGTCATCCGAGGCCAAGCAGGCCGAGAATATCCGCAAGCTGCTGATCGCCATGTCGCGCGATCTGCGGGTGATTCTGGTCAAGCTGGCCGACCGTTTGCACAACATGCGCACGATCCGGTCCATGCGGCTGGACAAGCAGTCCCAGAAAGCGCGAGAGACGATGGATATCTATGCGCCGCTGGCCGGGCGCATGGGGATGCAATGGATGCGCGAAGAGCTGGAGGATCTGGCCTTTCGCGTGCTGTATCCAGAGGCGCGCAATTCCATCCTGCGCCGCTTCATCACGCTCCAGCGCGAAGCGGGCGATGTCGTCCATCGCATCAGCGCCGATATCCGGGCCGAGCTGGAACGCGCCGAATTGCAGGCCGATGTCTATGGCCGGGCGAAAAAGCCCTTTTCGATCTGGCGCAAGATGCAGGAAAAAGAGATGGGCTTTTCCAGCCTGTCCGATATCTACGGCTTTCGCATCATCACCGACCAGACCGAGGATTGCTACCGCATCCTTGGCGTCGTTCATGCCCGCTGGCGCGCGGTGCCGGGGCGGTTCAAGGACTATATCAGCCAGCCCAAGAATAACGGCTACCGGTCCATCCACACGACCGTGTCGGGGCGCGATGGCAAGCGGGTCGAAATACAGATCCGCACGCGCGAGATGCATGAAGTGGCCGAAGCGGGCGTCGCCGCGCATTGGGCGTATCGCGACGGGCAACGCTCGGAAAACCCCTTTGCCGTTGATCCGGCGAAATGGATATCGACCCTGACCGAAGGGTTTGACAGCAGCGATGACCACGATGCGTTCCTCGAACATGTCAAACTCGAGATGTATTCCGATCAGGTCTTCTGCTTCACGCCGCAGGGCGATGTGATCCAGTTGCCGCGCGGGGCGACACCGCTGGATTTCGCCTATGCGATCCATACACGGATCGGCGATAGCTGCGTTTCGGCCAAGGTGGACGGGCTGCGCGTGCCGCTCTGGACACGGCTGCGCAACGGCCAGTCGGTCGAGATTCTGACCGCCGAGGGGCAGCGCCCGCAATCAAGCTGGATTGATCTGGTCGTGACCGGGCGCGCGAAATCTGCCATCCGGCGCAGCTTGCGCGACGAGGATCGCGCGCGTTTCGTCCGGCTTGGCAATGAATTGCTGCGCGTCGCCTTCGAGGCCGCGGGCCGCGAAATGGGCGCCAAGGCGCTGGGCACGGCGGCGCGGATGCTCAACATCCCCGATGCGACCGATCTGCGCGCGCGCGTGGGCGCGGCAGAGATCAGCGCGCGCCGCGTGGTCGCCACACTGTATCCCGAAACCGCGATTGCCGAACCCGAGGTTGATGCCACCCGCCCCGTCGCCGGGCTGGAGGCCGATCAGGGCTTTCGTCGCGCGCCCTGCTGCATGCCGCTGCCGGGTGAGCGGATCGTCGGCATCACCTATCGCGGCAAGGGTGTCGTGGCCCATGCCATGGATTGCGAGGCTTTGGCCACGCTGGAAGCGCAGCCCGAACGCTGGGTCGAGCTGCGCTGGCTGGAAGGGATACACCCGGCGATTTACGGCGTGACACTGGACCTGACGATTTCCAATGATGCCGGGGTGCTGGGTCGCGTCTGCAGCCTGATCGGCGAGCACAAGTCGAACATCTCGGATCTGCGCTTTGTCGATCGCAAACCCGATTTCTTTCGCCTGCATGTCGAGATCGAGCTGCGGGGCATCGCACATCTGCATCAGGTGATGACAGCGCTTGACGCTGAATCTGCCGTCGCCCAGATTGTCCGTGTCCGCGATCCCTCTCTACAGCCCTGAGCCTGTGACCAGATGTCAGGCCCCGTGCCGGTAGCGTGTGGAACATGAAGGTTCGCAAAGTTGGTATTCAAGCGCCGAACGCCACGCAATTTTCGCCAATCGCTGGTGAATATCCTCTACCCCGGCGGCGGCTGGCGTCGCTCGGCCAGCTATGTCTGGCACCGCCTGCGCCGCCTGCCTGACACGCCTGAACGCATCGCCAAGGGAATCGCAGCAGGTGTGTTCGTCACCTGTCTGCCGCTTTACGGGCTGCATTTCCTGACCGCCGCGGCCGTCGCATGGATGCTGCGGGGCAATATCTTCGCCTCGATCATGGCCACGTTTTTCGGCAACCCCTTCACCTTTCCGCTTCTCGCCTACAGCGCGATCGAGCTGGGCTCATGGATGCTGGGGCGCGAGGCAACTGTCAGGATGTCTGAAATCATGTATGCCTTTGCCGCGATCTGGGCAGAATTGGGGCGCAATATCCGCGCGATCCTGAGCGCAGGGCCGTTCCATTGGGACAGCCTGTATAAATTCGGTGGCGATGTCTTTCTGCCCTATATGCTGGGTGGGCTGATCGTGGGGGTCGTCTGCGCCGTGCCCGCCTATGCCCTGTCGCTGCCCGTGATCCGCGCCTATCGCAATCTGCGCTACAAGAAGTTGAAGCAACGCTTTGATCTGGTTCGAAATGCTGACAGAAAAACTGGCGGTGACACTCCGCCCCATTGAGTTCCGGGCATGAGCGCGCGTATTGTGCACCCCGAAACCTGCTGGAGGGAATTGGAGTGACGGCTCAGAACGCTCATCTGCGGCTTGGTGTGAATATCGACCATGTCGCGACACTTCGCAATGCGCGCGGGGGCGCTGACCCGGACCCGGTGCGCGCGGCTCTTCTGGTGCAGAATGCCGGGGCTGACGGGATCACGCTGCATCTGCGCGAGGACCGGCGCCATATCCGCGACGCGGATCTGGATGCCGTGATGGCGGCGGTCACCCTGCCGGTGAACCTGGAAATGGCCGCGACGCCGGAAATGAGCCGCATCGCGCTGGCTCATCGTCCGCATGCGGTCTGCCTCGTGCCCGAACGGCGCGAGGAACGCACGACCGAAGGCGGGCTGAACGTGCTGGCCGATGAGGGCGGGCTGCGCGACTTCATCGCGCCCCTGCGCGCGGCCGGATCGCGCGTGTCGCTGTTCATCGCCCCGGACGAGGCGCAGGTCGAAGCCGCGGCGCAGGTGGGCGCACAAGTGGTTGAGCTGCATGTGGGCGCCTATGCCGAACATTGCGCGGCCCGCGATGATGCCGCGCGTGATGCCGAGCTGCGCAAACTCTTCGCCGCCGCCGCACTGGCGCAGGAGCTGGGGCTGGAGGTGCATGCCGGGCATGGGCTGAATTTCGCGAATGTCGGCCCCATTGCCGCGATCCCCGAACTGGTCGAGCTGAATATCGGCCATTTCCTGATCGGAGAGGCACTGTTCGTCGGGCTGGAGGTCGCAATCCGCGAGATGCGGCACCAGATGAACCTCGCGCGGCTCTGAGGATGATCCTCGGGGTCGGGACCGATCTGGCCAATATCGACCGGATTGCAGGCACGCTGGCGCGCTTCGGCGACCGTTTCCGCAACCGGGTCTTCATGCCCGAAGAACTGGCGCGCGCCGCACGGCGCGGCGATGATCCGGCGACCTATGCGAAACGCTGGGCCGCGAAAGAAGCCTGTTCCAAGGCGCTGGGCACAGGGCTTGCGATGGGGATTTCCTGGCGTGACATGTGGGTGACCAACCTGCCCGGGGGCATGCCGGTGATGCATGTGTCGGGCTGGGCGGAACGGCGTCTGGCGGGGATGACGCCCCCGGACCATGAGGCCGTTATCCATGTCAGCCTGACCGATGATCACCCCTGGGCACAGGCCTTTGTCGTGATCGAGGCGCGCCCGACCGCCCCCCTTGCCTGAGCCCCGCAGGGGCAAGCGCCCGCGAGCGGGTCATGGGCGGGGGGGAGGGGACCCCGAGCGGGCGCTTATCCCCCTGTCGGCCCCGCACC
>PWWF01000160.1 GCA_003561595.1 Paracoccaceae bacterium
CGGCGGCTGGCACATTAGATGATTGCACCGGCGCCTGCGGGCAAGTATAGACAGGGCACGCGGCACCCGTAGCTCAGCTGGATAGAGCGCTGCCCTCCGAAGGCAGAGGTCATAGGTTCGAATCCTATCGGGTGCGCCAATCTTTTCAACAGATTGCGCGGTTTTGCTGATCTTGCTCTGCACTGCGGACCCGAGGGGTCTGCGGGATTCGGCGATCGGGCAGGGGGCCGGAATGTCGGCACTGTGCTGGCAGTGGACATGGCTGTGTCGTAATGCGATAGACCCGTTTGCAGCTTGCGGCAGGCGCAAGCCCGATGTGTCAGGACAGCGCGATGAGCGGGCAGAACTATTTTGTGACGATGAAATGGGGATCGGCGACGCTGGGCGGCACGCGCGATGCCTTTACCGCCACGCATATCAACAACATTCAGACCATGCTGGAGAAGACGCAATCGCAGCCCTTCAAGCTGTTTTGCCTGACGGACACGCCTGAGGGGCTGGATGACGCGGTCGAATACATCCCCCTTCCGGACTCTGTGAAACAGATGATCCGCGGCGCGCAGGGAAATTTTGCCAAGCTTTAGCTCTTTTCACAGGAATTCAGAAAGCGGATGGCGCAGAATTTTGTGTTTCTCGACATCGATGTGGTGCTGTGCGGCGATGTGTCGGACGTGTTCGCGCGCGATGATGGGCTCGTCATTCTGGAAGGGCCGTATTGCCGGCGTGTCTCGGTCTTTACCGATCCAAAAAAGCATGTGGTGGGGCGCTCTGTCACCGGTTTCGTCAAGACCCTGATGACGCGCGGTCCCAGGGCGGCGTCCGTTTATCTGAAATATGCGGGGTCCAGATGGTGCATGGTCAATTCAAGCTTCATGCGTATTTCGCCCCACGATCCGGATTTGTGGGCCGGGTTTGACCCGGTGCGCGCCCGCGCGGAAATATCCGCCGCACACCTTATCGGAACCGATCAGGCCTGGGTGCAGCTTGCCTATCCGGGGCAGTTCGACATTCTGGGGCATGATGACGGGTTTTGGCGGCATCCGAGTTTGCGCAGCCATATCCGGCGGAACAAGGCGCTTCCTGACGGGCTGAAATTCGTGGCCTTTCCCGGTGACGGGCAGAAACCGTGGTTGCTGCGCGATGACCCGTATCTTGCGCCTGTTCTGGCGCAGTATCCCGAAAAGGTGCCGGTCTGACCGGCCTCAGGTCGCGCGCGGGCGCATTGCAAGCCAGATCAGCGCCCCGCCTGCCAGCACGAGGAAGGGCAGCATCGCCAGATTGACCATCTGCCAGCCGGTTTCCGCCGTGCCGCCTGCGCAGTTCATCAGCGTGCCCGATGACAGCGAGGCCAGGAACACGCCACCAAAGACGATCATGTCATTCATGCCCTGCACGCGACCCCGTTCTTCCGGGCTATGGGATTCGGTCAGCATGGAGGTTGCGCCGATAAAGCCGAAATTCCACCCGATCCCCAGCAGGATCAGCGCGATATAGAACTGTGCCAGATCCACCCCTGATATCGCGACAGCCCCGGCAGCGGCCAGAATCGCCAGCCCCGTGCCGACAATCGCGCGTGCGCCAAACCGTGCAATCAGATGGCCGGTAAAGAAGGAGGGCGCATACATCGCCAGCACATGGGCCGAGACGATATTGGCCGCGTCCGAGGTCGCGAACCCGCAGCCTACCACGGCAAGAGGTGTCGAGGTCATGACCAGATTCATCAGCGCATAGGCCACGGTGCCGCAGATGATGGCAACTGCGATGACCGGGCTGGTCAGCAGCTCCATCCGCGCGCGGCCCTGTGGGGCGTCCTTGCGCGGGGCTTCGGGCGTGGGGATGTCAAGCGCGCTCAGCAGCACCATGCCCGCAATGTTCAGCCCGATCACGCCCAGATATGTCGCCAGGAACGGGACGGGCATCGCCTCGGCCGTCAGGGACACAAGCTGCGGGCCGAACACGGCCGATAGCAGCCCGCCCGCCATGACATAGGAAATCGCCTTGGGGCGGAATTCGGGTGTGGCCGTGTCGGTTGCAGCAAAGCGGTAAAACCCGTTGGCCGACATGTAAACGCCCGTCAGCAGCGACCCCAGCAGAAATACCGCGAAAGACCCCAGCATCAGCCCATAGGCGCTGATCGTGGCCCCGACAGCGCCCGCGCCGCAGGCCACCCAGAACCCGGCGCGCCGACCGTAAGCCTGCATGAAGCTCGACAGTGGTGTGGCGGTCAGCATCGATCCCAGCACGATCAACGAGATGGGCAGCGTGGCCCAGCACGGGTTCGGTGCCAGCATCTGCCCGGCCAGCCCGCCGATGATGAACATGACCGGCAGTTGCGCACCCACCACCGCCTGCGCGGCGACCAGCACGACGACATTGCGCATCGCGCGGCGGTTATCGGGGGTTGCAACTGTCTCGCTCATGCGGGCAGGGTTAGCGCGCGCGACAGGCGAAGGAAAGGGGCGTTTTACATGTGCAGCATCGGGTCGCAGGCATGAGCGTCGGGCGTATTCTGACGACCGAGGCCTGCATGGCCGAAGGGGCCGACTGGCTGGCACAGGCAGAGCCGCGCTTTGCCCATGCGCTGACACTGACGGGTGTGCCGCCCCTGCGCCGCCGCCCCGATGGGTTCGCGCATCTGCTTTCGGCCATTGTCAGCCAGCAGGTCAGCACCCATGCCGCCCGCGCCATCTGGGGCCGGATGGAAGAGGCCGGGCTGACCACAGCCGCCGCCGTGCTGGCCGCCGATGATGACACCCTGCGCGCACCCGGCCTGTCGCAGCAGAAGATGCGCTATGCCCGCGCGCTGGCCAGTGCGGGCATCGATTTCGATGCCTTGCGCAGCTTGCCTGACGAGGATGTGGTGAATGAGTTGGTCGCGGTGCCGGGCATCGGGCGCTGGACGGCAGAGATCTACGCCATGTTCAGCCTTGGCCGCGCCGATGTCTTTGCGCCCGCCGATCTGGCATTGCAGGAATCCGCGCGCCGCCTGTTCGATCTGCCCGACCGCCCGCGCGAGGCCGCGCTGCGGCGCATGGCAAGCGACTGGACACCCTGGCGCAGCGTTGCGGCGGGGCTCTTATGGGCGTATTACCGCGTCGAGACTGACAGAGAAGGGGTGCTATGACACGCAAGCTGAAATCCGACCGCCGGGGGCCATCCTCGGGCGGAAAGCCGCGTTCTGCCGTGGTGTTCGTGCATGGCTATGGCGCCGATGGCTCTGACCTGCTGGGGCTGGCCGATCCGCTGGGCCCCCATCTGCCCGATACTGTGTTTTTCGCCCCCGACGCGCCGGAAAAATGCACGGCCAACCCGTTCGGCTATCAATGGTTTCCGATCCCCTGGCTGGATGGGTCGAGCGATGCGCAGGCCCTGGCCGGGTTGCAGCAATCCAGCGCCGATCTGGATGCCTTTGTCGATGGCGTGCTGGCGGATGAGGGGCTGGAGCCAGAGGCGCTGGCGCTGGTGGGCTTTTCGCAGGGCACGATGATGAGCCTGAACATCGCCCCGCGCCGCGCGCGCCCTCTGGCTGGTGTGGTGGGCTTTTCGGGGCGGCTGATGCAGCCCGAAAAGCTGGTCGAGGATACTGTGTCAAAACCGCCTGTCCTGCTGATCCATGGCGATCAGGATGATGTGGTCCCGCCGACCTGCCTGCCCGAGGCCGCCGATGCGCTGGTCGCGGCAGGGTTCGAGACATACAGCCATGTGTCCAAGGGAACGGCGCATGGGATTGCCCATGACGGGCTGTCGCTGGCCCTGTCCTTCCTGCGCGAAAAACTGCCCACGACCGACTGACCCGCGCCCCCGTTTCGGCCATGTCGCAATAGCGTCAGCGAATGCCGCGAATCGCGCTGCGCCGCAGCATCGCCCATGCGACAGCGCGCGTGGGGCGGAGGCAGGCTCGGGCGAAAGGCGCGATCATGGGCAAGGTGTTTTCGGGTGTCTGGCCGCTGATGCTGGGCATCCTGCTGATCATGCTGGGCAATGGCATCCACTTCACGCTGATCGGTGTGCGCGGCGGGATCGAGGGGTTTTCGACCACCGCGCTGGCCATCGTCACCTCGGGTTATTTCGTGGGGTTCCTGTCGGGCGCGCATTACACGCCCGTGCTGATCCGCAAGGTCGGGCATGTGCGGGTCTTTGCGGCACTGGGCAGCTTCATGTCGGCGGCGCTGATTGCCTTTCCGCTGCTGATTGAACCGGTGTCATGGACCGTGCTGCGCATTGTCATCGGCTTTTGCATGTCGGGCATCTATGTGACCGCCGAAAGCTGGCTGAACAACGCGGCCACCAATGAAACGCGCGGCAAGGTGCTTTCGACCTATATGCTGATGCAGACGCTGGGGCTGATCGGCGCGCAGGTGCTGATGGGCGCGGGGGATGAGACGACGTCAGCGCTGTTCATCGGCGCCTCGATCCTTGTCAGCCTGGCTTTTGCGCCCATTTTGCTGGCCGCGACCCCGGTCCCGGCGGTTGAGGTCACAAAGGCGCTGTCACTGCGCGCGCTTTATATGCGCGTGCCGCTCTCGACGCTGGGGATCTTTCTGCTCGGCGCTGTCTATGCCGCGCAAACGGGTATGGCGGCGGTGTTTGGCAGCCAGTTGGGCATGAACACGCGCGATGTCGCGTTTCTGGTCGCGGCCTTTTTCACTGGTGCGCTGGTGCTGCAATTCCCCATCGGCTGGCTGTCGGACCGCATGGACCGGCGCGTGGTGATCCTGGGTGCCGCCTTGACTGGGACAGTGTTCAGCATGTTGGGCTTTGCCCTGCGCCCCGAAGGCAGCGCGCTGCTGGCGCTTGCCTTTCTGTCGGGCGGCGTGACCGCACCGCTTTATGCGCTGATGCTGGCCTATGCCAATGACTGGCTGGAACAGGACGAGATGGCGGCTGCTGCGGCGGGGCTGATCTTCATCTTCGGGTCCGGCGCGATCCTGGGGCCGCTGGCCACGGGGGCGGTGATGGATCTGATCGGGCCGTTCGGGTTCTGGCTGATGATGGGACTGACATTTGCGGCCATAACGGGCTTTGCGGCCTGGCGCATGACAAAGCGTGCGCCTGCCCCGGCAGAGGAAACCGAGAGCTATGTCAGCGTCCTGCCCTCCAGTTCGGTCGTGGCCGTCAATGCCGCCGCCGAATGGACTGCCGAACAGGCCGAACAGACCGAGGCCGAGCGCGAGGACTGACAGAGCCGCCCATCTGCCATATTTTCGGGCAGACCCGCTGGCCCTGTCATCTGACTGTTACCTGTTGCCCATAGCGTCTGCGCTGCGACATCTGGTGCGCGCGAAAGGCTTGCCAGATGCTTTTCGCAATATATAGTGCAACGCATGCGATGCTGTAGCGCAGCATCGGCAAGGCCCCGAGGGGGCGTGATCCATCCGCCCACAGGGGCTGCCAGAACGGAGGCGGCACCCATGGATGGTGAATTCAGAACCGAATTCGTGCGCGACCCGGTGGGATTGCGACAATATCCGGCGCTTGTACTGAACGCGGATTATCGGCCGCTATCCTACTACCCGCTATCGCTGTGGACATGGCAGGACGCGGTCAAGGCGGCATTTCTGGACCGGGTGGATATTCTGGCGGAATACGATCACGTCGTGCGCAGCCAGCGCATGGAAATCCGTGTGCCATCGGTCGTGGTGCTGCGCGAATATGTCAAACCGCGCAAGCGTGTGGCCTTTACCCGCTTCAACCTGTTCCTGCGCGACGAGTTTTCCTGCCAGTATTGCGGCGCGAAACAGGACCTGACCTTTGACCATGTGCTGCCGCGCAAGCTGGGCGGCGTGACAAGCTGGGAAAACGTGGTGGCCGCCTGCGCGCCCTGCAACCTGAAGAAAGGGTCCAAAACGCTGCGCGAGGCGGGGCTGAAGCTGAAACGCACCCCCCGCCAGCCCGATGCCGAGCAATTGCGCAATCGCGGGCGCATGTTCCCGCCCAATCACCTGCATGACAGCTGGCTGGATTACCTGTATTGGGACAGCGAGCTTGAGGCCTGACGCCGCGCTGCCCGGCACTGGACAGCGCGGAGCGTAGCCGCTAGAAGCTGATAGCGCTAACAGGCAATAGCAGGGGGTCACATGGTTGCGCGCGTCATCCCGGTGGGCCAGTTCGATCTGGTCGTTTTCGGCGCGACGGGCGATCTGTCCCGTCGCAAGATCCTGCCGGGCCTCTATCGGCGTTGGCGTGAAGGGCAGATCCCCGAAGGCGCGCGGATCATCGGCGCGGCCCGCAGCGAGATGGGGCAGGACGGCTTTCGCCAGATGGTGGCCGAGGCGCTGACCGAGTTTCTGCCAGCCAAGGAAATCGACGCCGCGAAGCGCGACAGCTTTCTTCAGATGCTCGCCTATGTCGCGATCGATGCGCGCGGCGATGGCGGCTGGCAGGAACTGGCCGATCTGATGCGCGAGGATGTCGTGCGCGCCTTCTACCTGTCGGTCGCGCCCGCACTGTTCGGCGATATCGCAGAGCGTCTGCATGCGCGCGGCATTGCCGGGCGGTCATCGCGCATCGTGGTCGAAAAACCCTTCGGCAAGGATCTGGCCACGGCCCGCGCCCTAAATCAGGCGCTGGCGGCCTATTTCTATGAGGATCAGATCTACCGCATCGACCATTATCTGGGCAAGGAAACGGTCCAGAACCTGATGGCCGTGCGCTTTGCCAATATCCTGTTCGAGCCATTGTGGAACGCGCAATTCGTCGATCATGTGCAGATCACCGTGGCCGAGACTGTGGGCGTCGATGGGCGTGGCGAGTATTACGACCATTCGGGCGCGATGCGCGATATGGTACAGAACCACATGATGCAGCTTCTGTGCCTGATCGCGATGGAGCCGCCGCATCATTTCGAACCCGATGCCATGCGCGATGAAAAGCTGAAGGTCATCCGCGCGCTTGATCCGCTGGACCAGAGCGATCTGGTGCGCGGGCAATATCGCGGTGCGGGTGGGGATGATTACCTCGAACAGGCCGGCAACCCCGACTCGGCAACTGAAAGTTTCATCGCGATGAAGCTGCATGTGTCGAACTGGCGCTGGAAGGGCACGCCCTTTTACCTGCGCACCGGCAAGCGGCTGAAATCGCGCGTGTCGGAAATTGCCATCACCTTCAAGGAACCGCCGCATTCGATCTTTGGCGAATCCAAGCAATGGCGCGAGAATGTGCTGGTCATCCGTCTGCAACCCGATGAGGGGATGGACCTGCGCGTGATGATCAAGGAACCGGGGCCGGGGGGCATGCGGCTGAAGGATGTCGCGCTGGACATGAGCTTTGCCGAAGCGCTTGGCAATGATCTGGACGTGCCCGATGCCTATGAGCGCCTGATCATGGATGTCATCCGTGGCAACCAGACGCTGTTCATGCGCGGCGACGAGGTCGAGGCCGCCTGGGCCTGGGTCGATCCGGTCATCGCGGGATGGGAGGCGCGCGAGGATCAGCCAGAGCCGTATGAGCCGGGCTCGACGGGGCCGGAAGGCGCGCTTATGCTCCTGCATCGTGACGGGCGACGCTGGCGGGAGATACGCTGATGGATTTTCACGACTACGCCGATAGCGAGATGATGATGCTGCGTCTGGCGCAGCGCATCGCCTCGGAACTGGGTGAGAGTTTGCGCGCGCAGGGCCGCGCGACGCTGTCGGTGCCCGGTGGCAGCACGCCGGGGCCGGTATTCGACACGCTGTCAGGGGCCGATCTGGACTGGTCGCGCGTGGCGGTCGTCCTGAATGACGAACGCTGGGTGCCCGAGGATCACCCGCGCTCGAACACGCGGCTGTTGCGCGAACGCCTGCTGGTGGGTCGCGCGGCGGCGGCGACACTGGTGCCGCTTTACGCTGATGCCCCCGCGCCCGAAGATACGCTTGACGCCCTGACCGAGGGGCTGCGCCCGCATCTGCCGATATCGGTGCTGCTGCTGGGGATGGGCGCGGATATGCACACGGCCTCGCTGTTTCCGGGCGCGGACCAGTTGGACGCGGCGCTGGCATTCGATGCGCCCCCCTTGCTGGCCATGCGCGCCGAGGCTGCGGGCGAGCCGCGCGTCACCCTCAGCGCGCCAGTGCTGCAGGATGCGCTGCGCGTGCATGTGCTGATCACCGGCCCAGAGAAGCGCGCCGCGATCGAGCGCGCCGCGAAACTGCGCGCACGCGAGGCGCCGATTGCCTGCGTGCTGGATCAGGCGATGGTACACTGGGCCGAGTGACGCGCCGGGGCGCAGGCGTCGGTTTGAGTATTTTTGGCAAGATGAAGCATAAGGGAATGCGCCATGAATATCTGGGGTGATCTGGCACGGCATCAGCGCAGGTCCGAGGGGCGGCACATGCTGGATCTGTTCGCCGACCCGGAGCGGGCGGCGGATTTTTCGGTCGCCTGTGGCGAGATGGTGCTGGATTATTCCAAGACCAATATCGATGCCGAGGGACGCGATCTGCTGGTGGGGCTGGCCGAAGAGGCCGGGTTGGCACAGGCGCGTGCGGCGATGTTTGGCGGCAGGAAGATCAACGCGACCGAGGGGCGCGCCGTGCTGCATGTCGCGCAGCGCGCGGATGATGAGGCCGTGATCGAGGTGGATGGCCGCGATGTCATGCCGGAGCTGCGCGAGGTGCGCGCCCGCGCCTATGCCTTTGCCGAGGATGTGCGCGCGGGCCGGTTCACGGGGCAGGGGGGCGCGATTACGGATGTGGTCAATATCGGCATCGGCGGGTCCGATCTGGGGCCTGCCATGGCGACATTGGCGCTGGCGCCGTTTCATGACGGGCCACGCCTGCATTATGTCAGCAATGTCGATGGCGCGCATATCGCCGATGTGCTGCGCGGGCTGGACCCGGAGACGACGCTGGTGATCGTGGCCTCCAAGACATTCACCACGATCGAGACGATGACCAATGCGCAGACCGCGCGCGACTGGATGGCCAAACGCGTGGCCGATCCTGGCGCGCAGTTTGCCGCTGTCTCGACCGCGGGCGAGCGCACGGCTGCGTTTGGCATCGCGCCCGAGCGGGTGTTCGGCTTTGCCGATTGGGTGGGCGGGCGCTACTCGCTCTGGGGTCCGATCGGGCTGGGGCTGATGATCGCTGTGGGCGCGCAGGATTTCGACGCCTTTCTGGCGGGCGGGCGCGCGATGGACACGCATTTCCTGGAGGCCCCGCTTGTGCAGAACATGCCGGTGCTGCTGGCTATGGTGGGCGTGTGGCACAACCAGATCTGCGGGCATGCGACCCGCGCAGTGCTGCCCTATGACCAGCGGCTGGCGCGGCTGCCGGCCTATCTGCAACAGCTTGAGATGGAATCGAACGGCAAGCGGGTGGATATGGACGGGCGCGATCTGGATCGCCATTCCGGCCCCGTCGTCTGGGGCGAGCCCGGCACCAACGGGCAGCATGCATTCTATCAGCTTATCCACCAGGGCACGCGGGTGATTCCGTGCGAATTCCTGCTCGCCGCGCGCGGGCATGAGCCGCATCTTGCGCATCAGCACCGCTTGCTCGCTGCCAATTGCCTTGCGCAATCCGAGGCGCTGATGCGTGGTCGCTCGCTCGATGAGGCGCGCGCGCTGATGGCGGCGAAAGGGCTGGAGGGGCTTGAGCTGGAGCGGCAGGCGCGCCACCGGGTGTTTCCGGGCAACCGCCCTTCGACAACGCTGATCTATCCGCAACTCACACCCTTCACGCTGGGCCAGATCATCGCGCTTTATGAACACCGGGTGTTCGTCGAAGGGGTGGTGCTGGGGCTCAATTCCTTCGATCAATGGGGGGTGGAGCTGGGCAAGGAACTGGCCACCGGGCTGGGGCCGCTGATCGAGGGTGCGGATGCCAGCGCGAAGGACCCGTCAACCCGGGCCCTGATCGGCTATCTGCGCGCGAACAGCAACTCATAACCCAGCCGCGCCCGCGCGCCGCTGAAGCGGCGTGCAAGGGTGGGCGGGTGGGCACGACGCTGAAGCGGCGCGCGGGCGCGGGTCAGTAACGGACCACGGTTTCGAAATCTCCGGGCCGGTCACCGGGATCGGCCAGCAGGTCATCCACCCCGAGCGTGATGCTTGCGCGCGTGCCATCGTCCGAAATCGTGCCGGTCGAGCTTTCGATCTCGCGGCCCTGCACAGTCAGGCTGATCGACATGCCCGCCATCATCTGGCGCATCATCGCCATCATGTTGGGGTCGTCCATCATTTCATCCATCTCGCCGGTCATACCGGCGAAGGGAAATGTCGCCTGCACGCGCCCGTCGCCCAGATTGACCAGTGCCCCATCCATGGTGACGGGCGCATCGTCATCAGCCTCGGCGTCAAAGATTTCGTCAAAGGTGCCGGTTTCATCGAAATCGCAGCGTACATGAGTTTCGGTCAGCGACAGTGTGCCGCCATCCTCCTCGGCGCAGAAACTGTCATCGCCGCCGGACATGTCATACATCTGCCGTTCCATCTGGATGTAGCCGGTCACGCGGGCTTCATCCTCGCCCAGAACCTCGATGGTCATGTCCGATTCGATACAGGCGCTCAGCAGGATTGCGGCAGGCAGGGTCAGGGCAAGGGCGCGCATGGCGATACTCCGTTTCGAATTGTTTATTGCCCATAAACAGATCAGAAAACCGACCCCTGCGCTACCCCGTGATTTGAACTGGGTTCAAGGTTTGCGCTGCATTGATTGCGAGCATGCGCGGCGAAGGCCTGCTTCTGGATACGTTTCGCGATATCGCCCTGTCAGCCCGCGACAAGATCGGCCACGCGCTGTGCCTCGTCTTCCATCCCCCAGGGGGCGTTCAGCACCACCAGCCCCGATCCGATCATGCGGTGCCCGTCGCGGATGGGGGCAAAGCGCGCCTCGAACACGCGCGCATCGGGCAGCGAGGCGGTGATCCGTTCCACCATCGCGGCCTGCACCCCGCTTTGCAGCACCGGATACCACAGCAGGATCACGCCCACATTCCATTTGCGGTGCAGCGCGCTGATCGTGTCGGGCAGGGTGGTGTAGTCGGTTTTGACCTCATAGGACGGGTCGATCATCAGGACGCCGCGCCGGGGTGTCGGCGGGCAGAGGGAGAGCGCCAGTTCCAGCCCGTCGCGCCGTTCCACCCGCGCCCGCGCACCCATCAGCGCCTGCAGCGCGGCAAACTCGCGCGGGTGCAACTCGGCCAGGGTCATACGGTCGCTATGGCGCAGCAGATGCGCCGCGATCAGGGGCGATCCTGGATAGGCCGCGATGCCATGCGCCGCGCGCGCCATGTCGATCGCGCGCCGGTAAGGGTGGGTGGGTGCAAAGGCCTGTTCCAGCCGCCCGATCCCGGCGGCGGCCTCGCCGGTCTTGCGCGCCTCTTCCGTGTCCAGCCGGTAGAGGGCGCGGCCTGCATGCGTCTCGATATAGCTGAGCGGTTTGTCCTTGGCGGCCATGTAATCCAGCACCCATGCCAGCAGCGCATGTTTGTGCATGTCGGCCAGATTGCCCGCGTGATAGCCATGCTGATAGGACAGCATCGTATGCCCCTGTGCTAGACGTCGCGGACCATGTCGCGATGGCGGATGCCCGCATCCAGATATTCCGGCCCCTCGGCGACAAAGCCAAGCGCCTCGTAAAACCCGATGGCGTGGATCTGCGCGCCCAGACGCGCCTGCATGATGCCGGGGCGGTCGCGCAGCACATCAAGCGCCGTGCGGATCAGCCCCGCGCCGATCCCCTTGCCGCGCAGATTGCCCAGCACGCAGACCCGTCCGATCTTGCCGGTCTCGCCCGACAGCAACAGCCGCGCACAGCCCACGGGCACGCCGTCGATCTGCGCCAGCAGATGCAGCGCGTCACCGTCGCGGCCATCGACCTCTTCGGCCTCGGGCACCTGCTGTTCCTCGATGAACACGACCCGGCGCAGCGCCAGACAGGTCTGCAGATCATCGGTCAGCGCGATCTGGGCGTTCATGCGAAATAATCCTGCAGTACGCGGGCATAGACGCGCTTGAGTGTATGGATCTGATCTGTCTCGGCATATTCATCGACCTGATGCATGGATGTGCCGACCAGACCGAATTCGACCACGGGGCAATGATCCTTGACAAAGCGGGCATCCGATGTCCCGCCAGAGGTCGAGAGGACGGGCGCCCGTCCGCATTCCACTTCGACCGCGCGCGCGACCAGATCGGACAACGGCCCCGGCGGCGTCAGAAACGGCTCACCCGAGATATGGACGGCCACGTCCAGCGCGACCCCGGTGGCGGCCTGATGCTCGGCCGCCTGCGCCTGCAGCCAGTCGCGCAGACCCGCACCCGAATGCAGGTCGTTGAAGCGGATATTCAGCACCGCGCGCGCCTGGGCCGGCACCACATTCGAGGCCGGATTGCCGGTATCCACGCTGGTCAGCGCCAGGGTCGAGGGGTCGAAATGATCGGTGCCCTGATCCAGTTCGTGCTGCGCCAACAGGTCCAGCAGCCCCACCAGCGCAGGCAGCGGGTTCAGCGCCTTGTGCGGATAGGCCGTGTGCCCCTGCCGCCCGCGCGCGGTGATGGTGGCCGTCAGCGAGCCGCGCCGCCCGATCTTGATCATCTCGCCCATCGTCTCGGGGCAGGTGGGTTCACCCACCATACAGGCCGCCATCGCTTCGCCCTGCGCCTCCATCCAGTCCAGGATCGCGATGGTGCCGTCGCGGCCCGGCCCTTCCTCATCGCCGGTGATGGTCAGGATCACCGCGCCCTCGGGCGGGGTGTCGCGCACGAAATCCACTGCCGCCGCGACGAACGCAGCCACGCCTGATTTCATGTCGCAGGCCCCGCGCCCCCAGATGCGCCCGCCCTCGATCTGCCCGCCAAACGGGTTCTGCGTCCAGTCATCGGGGTTGCCCAGTGGCACGACATCCGTGTGCCCGTTGAACCCGAAACTGCGCGGATGCCCGCGCGGTCCCCAGCGCGCGAACAGATTGGGCGTCTCGCCCCGGTCCACGCGCGTGCAGTCAAACCCGGCCTTGGTCAGCACCTCTTCCAGCAGGCGCAGCGCGCCCCCTTCCGTGGGCGTGACCGAGGGGCATCGGATCAGCGCTGCGGTCAGCGCGACCGGGCAGAGCGGTTCAGTCATCTTCAGCCTCGCCCGTGAACCATGTTTTCTGGGCAACGATCACGGCATTCTCGCGCTGTGCCCGCGCCATCAGCTCGCGTTCTTCATCGGGCACCGTGTCACCTGCCTTCAGCCGCTCTTCCAGCGTGCCATAGCTTGTCACATCCAGCGGGCGCACACCGGCGGTTTTCAGAACGGCGACGGTTTCGCGCACGGCCTCGGCCTCATCCACGCCGCTGGCATAGATCAAGAGGCCCGCGCCCGTCGCGCCGTCGGGCAGGTCATCCTCGGGGCTGCGGCCCAGTTCCACCAGCAGGGTATAGACCTGCGGCTCGGGCCGGTTCTCAGAGTCCTTGCTCGGTGTCTTTGGCATCGGCAGCGTCCTTTCAAAAGCACCCCTGTCAGGAAAGCGCGCGCAGGGCAAGAGCCGCCATGCGCGCGCCCCATTCGGCATAGACGGGTGCGCCGGGGTGAAACCCGTCGCGCGCCAGCATCCCGGGCGAGAGCGCCAGATCAAACGGCACATGCTGCGCACCCCGTGCCGCGCACAGTGCGCGCAGGCGCGCATCGAGGCGGTCCGCGCGTGCGCCCAGATGGCTGCGCCAGGGTTCGGGAAAGGCCGGAAACTGGCCCAGCGGCGGCACGGCAGAGGCGAGAATCACCCGTGCCCCGTGGCGCGCGCGCAGATCGTCCAGCACAGACGCGTAGGCGCGGGCAAAACGCGCCTCTGATGTCTGGCGCAGCACGTCATTGACCCCCAGCGCCAGCACCGCCACGTCACAGTCACCCGCCCCGGCCAGCAGCCCTCGCGCCGCGCGCGTGGTGGCGCCCGAGCGCGCGCGCAAGTCCCAGATGACGCGGTGATGCGGGGCCAGATGCGTCAGCATATGGCCTGCCAGTGCCGCGCTCTGATCCTGCACGCCGACACCCGCCGCCGAGGAATCACCCAGGATCAGCAACCGCAGTTCGGGCCCGTGCCCGATCACGCCTGCGCGCGGCCCGCCCGCCTCTGGCAGCCGTTCGGTCCGGGCGATGGTGGTCAGCGCCTGAACCAGATAGAGCGGCGCGCGGATCAGGGGGGAGCGCATCATATGGCCACCATGCCCTGATGCGCCGCGCCTGTCATCCACCTGCGCTGTGTGTATTGTCCGGGATTCTCGGCGCGGGTATTGCCTGCCAGCTTTTGATATGCGGGATGCGCCCGCGTCGCCTACGCCTTGCGCTGCTGCGCCCGCTGCCACCTCTCGGCGAGGGGTAACGAATACAACGCAGGACTCACCAGTAAATGCCTGAAATACCGGCATCTGGTGCGTCTCGCTAGACCCTCCAGACCCATACCGCCCGGTATCGGCCTATAGCGTCGCGGTTTCGGGACGTCATTTGCCGGAAACCCGATACACCTGAGCGACCCGCTCTCCCCATGCCAAGCCGGATGCGCCAGCATCCGGCCCCCGAAGCGTCCACCCAAATCCACGGCCATTCAGCACGCGCCCCGGATGGGGCCAAGCCCGGCTCCGGGGGGCTGGCCCCCGGAGCCGGGTTTCGCTACACCATGGCCAGTGAACAGCGATGCAGGAGCCGCCATCATGGCGCATTCGATTGCCGAGTTGGCCGTCAGCCTCGGGCTGGACTTCGCAGGCGACGGGGCCTTGCGCATCACCCGTGCCGCAGAACCCGCCGCCGCGGGACCGGACGCGTTGGCCATGGCGATGGACCCGAAATATGCCGAAGGGCTGGTGCAGGGGCAGGCGCGCGCCGCGATCCTGTGGCCCGGCGCGGACTGGCAGGCGCTGGGGCTGCGCGCGGCGATTTTCGCCCCGCGCCCCCGCTGGGCCATGGCCGGGCTGAGCGAGGCGTTCGATCCCGGTTATGATTTCGGGCAGGGCATCCACCCGCTTGCCCATATCGACCCGACGGCCGAAATCGGCGCGGGCGCGCGGATCGGCCCCTTTACCAGCATCGGCCCGCGCAGCCGGATCGGAGCAGGCGCGCGCATCGCGCCCAATGTCACTGTGGGCGAGGATGTCGTGATCGGGGCGGATGTCATCCTGCATGCAGGCGCACGGATCGGCGCGCGCTGCGTGATCGGGGATCGTTATATCGGCCAGCCCAACAGCGTGCTGGGCGGCTGCGGGTTCAGTTTCGTCACTCCAGAGCCTTCGGGGGCCGAGGATGTGCGCGCCACACTCTCGGGCGAGCGGCAGTTGCGCGCGCAGAAATGGCACCGCATCCAGTCGCTGGGCGCCGTGCGCGTGGGCGATGATGTGGAACTGGGCGCGAACAGTTCCATCGACCGGGGCACGATCCGCGACACGGTGATCGGGTCGGGCACCAAGATCGATTCGGTCTGCCAGATCGGGCATAATGTGCAGATGGGCGAGGATTGCATGATGTGCGGCATGGCGGGCGTCGCAGGCTCGGCCCGGATCGGCAACCGGGTGCTGCTGGCGGGCAAGGTCGCGGTGAATGACAATATCTTTGTGGGCGATGACGTGATCGTGGGCGGCGCGAGCCGCGTCTATACCAATGTGCCAGCGGGCCGCACGGTGCTGGGCGATCCGGCCACGAAGCTGGAAACGCAGCTTGAGATCCGCAAGGTTCTGCGCCGCCTGCCGCGTCTGGCCGCACAGGTCGCCCGGCTGCAGGACGCGGTTTTCCCACGCAAGGATGACAGCAAGGGCTAGTCCTTGCCGCGTGGTGGCTTATCTGCCCCCGCAACGGCAATGATACAGGGCAGCCATGATGGACGGATCCCCGATGAGCGAGCAGGTTTTCACCCCCGACACAGCCCATCAGCGCGCTTTTCGCGACGCCCTGGGCCATTTCGCCACAGGGGTGACCGTGATCACCACGCACAGCGACAAGGGGCCGCTGGGGATCACGGCCAACAGTTTCGCCGCACTCTCGCTCGATCCGGCGCTGGTGATGTGGGCGCCCGCGCGGTTTTCGCGCCGGTTTGATGCCTTTGCCGAGGCCAGTCATTTCGCGATCCATGTGCTGGCGGAGGATCAGCTCTGGCTGGCGCGGCACTTCGCGCGCGACGGGCTGGATTTCGCGCTGGATGGCGTGGGCGAGGGGGTGGGCGGCGTGCCGCTGCTGCCCGGCTGCCTCGCGCGGTTCGAATGCGCGCGCCATGCGGTGCATCCCGGCGGCGATCATGCCATCGTGGTGGGCGAGGTGCTGCGTGTGCAGGCGCGCGAAGGGGCGGGCTTGAGCTTTTTCGCGGGCCAGTACGGGCGCATCGATGCCGGATGAACGCGGCCATGTGGTGCTGCTGGGCGCCACCGGCAGCATCGGGCGCGCGACGTGCGCGGAATTGCTGGCCCAGGGCTATCGGGTCACCTGCCTGGCGCGCCGGGAAGTGCCCGAGGGCACATTGCCCGAGGGGGCAGTCTGCACGGTTGCGGATAGTGGCGACCCAAGCGTGCTTGGCGCGCTTGGCCCGGTGGCGGCGGTGATCTCCTGCATGGCGTCGCGCAGCGGCAGCGCGCGCGATGCCTGGGCGGTGGATCACGCGGCGCATTCGGCGGCCTTGCGGGCGGCGCAGGTGGCCGGGGTAGGGCAGTTCATCCTGCTCTCGGCCATCTGCGTGCAAAAACCCCTGCTGGAATTCCAGCGCGCGAAACTGGCCTTCGAGTCAGAGCTTCAGGCCGCCCCGATTGACTGGAGCATCGTCCGCCCGACCGCGTTTTTCAAATCCCTCTCGGGGCAGGTCGCGCGGGTGCAGGCGGGCAAGCCGTTTCTGGTCTTTGGCGACGGACGGCTGACAGCCTGCAAGCCCATCAGCGACCGCGACCTTGCGCGCTACCTTGTGGGCTGCATCCGCGCGCCCTCGCGTATGGGGCGCATCCTGCCCATCGGCGGGCCGGGACCCGCGCTGACCCCGCGCGATCAGGCGGCGATGCTGTTCGATCTGCTGGACAGGCCCGCGCGCATCCGGCAGGTGCCCGTGGCGCTGATGGATGCGATCATCGCGGGCCTGTCGGGACTGGGGCGCGTATCGCCCCGGATGGCCGAGCGGGCGGAATTTGCCCGAACCGGGCGCTACTATGCGACAGAGTCGATGCTGTGCTGGGATGCTGAGAAAGGCCGCTATGACGCAGACGCGACGCCTGAATTCGGCAGCGACACGCTGCGCGATCATTATGCGCGGCTGATCCGTGGCGAAGAGCGGCATGATCTGGGCGCGCATGCCGTGTTCTGACCGCAGCGGCCCGATCCGCCAGCCTGCTGCGGGATGGCCCGCCCACCCGACCCTCGCGGCGCGCCCTGACGGGCGCTTGCTTGCCACCCCGCAGCAGGCTGGCGGATCGGGCGGGCAAGCGCCCGCGAGCGGGGCATGGGCGGGCGGGTGGGGCCCCCGAGCGGGCGCTTTTCCCCTTGCCGACATGCGGCCGACGGAGGCTGATGCAACAGGCTTTTGAGCGCACACCCCCTTGCCACAGCGCCTCTGCCCGCTTATAGAGCGCGCAATCAAGATGGCCGCAGGGCTGCAACGCAACACGGGCAGGGTCGGGCGCAAGCTGCGACCCTTTGTGTTTGTTGCCCCTGTCGCGCAACCCTGCAGGCTGCTTGAGCCCTATCCCGGAGACCGGCGGAGCCAACCGTCTGGCCAGACACATGATGCAAAAGGAAACACGACTATATGTGCGCTAAAGCAACCATGGAAGAATTCGAGGCCCTGCTGAACGAGAGCCTCGAGATGGACACCCCGAATGAGGGCTCCGTCGTTACCGGCAAGGTCATCGCCATCGAGGCGGGCCAGGCCATTGTCGATGTCGGCTACAAGATGGAAGGCCGCGTCGAACTCAAGGAATTCGCAAGCCCGGGCGAGGCCCCGCAGGTCGAGGTCGGCGATGAGGTCGAGGTCTATCTCGAACGTGTCGAGAATGCCCGCGGCGAAGCCGTCGTCAGCCGCGAGAAGGCCCGCCGCGAGGCTGCCTGGGACCGTCTGGAAAAAGCCTATGCCGACGAAGCCCGTGTCGAAGGCGCGATCTTCGGTCGCGTCAAGGGTGGCTTCACGGTCGATCTGGGCGGTGCCGTGGCCTTCCTGCCCGGCTCTCAGGTCGATGTGCGCCCCGTGCGCGATGCAGGCCCGCTGATGGGTCTGAAACAGCCCTTCCAGATCCTGAAAATGGACCGTCGCCGCGGCAATATCGTTGTCTCGCGCCGCGCCATTCTGGAAGAGAGCCGCGCCGAACAGCGTGCCGAGGTCATTGCCAAGCTGGCTGAAGGTCAGGTTGTCGATGGGGTGGTCAAGAATATCACCGAATACGGCGCCTTTGTCGATCTGGGTGGTGTGGACGGTCTGTTGCACGTCACCGACATGGCCTGGCGCCGCGTCAACCACCCGTCCGAGGTGGTCTCGATCGGCGAGACGCTGAAAGTTCAGGTCATCAAGATCAACAAGGAAACGCATCGCATCAGCCTTGGGATCAAGCAGCTGCAGGCCGATCCGTGGGATACGGTCGATAGGCAATACCCGCTGGGTTCGGTCCACAAGGGCCGCGTGACCAATATCACCGATTACGGCGCATTTGTTGAGCTGGAAGCCGGTGTCGAAGGTCTGGTCCATGTCTCGGAAATGAGCTGGACCAAGAAGAACGTGCATCCCGGCAAGATCGTTTCGACCAGCCAGGAAGTCGAGGTCATGGTGCTCGAGATTGACAGCGCCAAGCGCCGCGTCAGCCTCGGGCTGAAACAGACCATGCGCAACCCGTGGGAAGTGCTGGCCGAAACCCACCCCGTGGGCAGCCAGATCGAGGGCGAGATCAAGAACATCACCGAATTCGGTCTGTTCGTCGGCCTCGAGGGCGATATCGACGGCATGGTGCACCTGTCCGACATCAGCTGGGACCAGCGTGGCGAGGATGCCATCCAGGACTACCGCAAGGGCGATACGGTTCAGGCCATCGTCTCCGAGGTTGATATCGAGCGCGAGCGCGTGTCGCTGTCGATCAAGGCGCTGGAGAACGACAGCTTCTCGGATGCGGTCGAAGGCGTCAAGCGCGGTGCCGTTGTCACCTGTGCGGTCACCTCGATCGAGGATGGTGGCATCGAGGTCGAATATAACGGCATGAAGAGCTTCATCCGTCGCTCCGACCTGGCCCGCGACCGTGCCGACCAGCGCCCCGAGCGTTTCCAGGTCGGTGACAAGGTCGATGCGCGCGTCACATCCGTGGACAGCAAGACCCGCCGTCTGGGTCTGTCGATCAAGGCCCGCGAGATCGCCGAGGAAAAGGAAGCGGTCGAGCAGTTCGGTTCTTCCGATGCCGGCGCATCGCTTGGCGACATTCTGGGCGCGGCGCTGAAGGATCGCAACTGATCCCTGGCCGCCTGTGAAAAGCAATGCACGGCCCCGGCAGATCGCCGGGGCCGTTGCAATTCCGGCGCGCTGTGGTGCCGCGATGAGCGGTTTTGCGTCTATTGTGCTGCCGGTCGTTACTTTTCTGTGTTTCTTCATCCTCGGAATCCGCCTATAGTCGCGCATCAAAAGGGGCGCTACAGACGTCCCGGATCGACCGGGGGATGCATCAATGATCCGTTCAGAACTTATTCAGATCATCGCGGAGGAAAATCCGCACCTGTTTCAGAGAGATGTCGAGCGGATCGTGAACACGGTCTTCGGCGAGATTACCGAAGCGCTTGCGCGTGGCGAACGCGTTGAATTGCGCGGCTTTGGGGCCTTTTCCGTCAAGATGCGCGATGCCCGTGTCGGGCGCAATCCGCGCACGGGCGAAAGTGTCGAGGTCGAGGCCAAGGCCGTGCCCTTTTTCAAGACCGGAAAGCTGTTGCGCGACCGGTTGAACGGAGTGGAGGTCTGAGACTCGCATGATGGCGTATCTGCGTATTGCGTTCGCGGCGATTGTCGCGATTGTTCTGGTCACGGTCGCGCTGGCGAACCGCGCGATGATCGAGGTCAAGCTGCTGCCGGATACTCTGGCGGCCTTGCTGGGGTTCAACGCTGATTTCCGGCTGCCATTGTTCATCCTGCTGGGGCTTGCGGTTGTGGTGGGGCTGTTGCTGGGCTTTATCTGGGAATGGTTCCGCGAAATGAGCTACCGTGCCGAAGCGAAGAAACTGGCGCGCCAGAATGACGCGATGCGCACCGAACTGGATCGCGCCAGGAAAGTCGCGCCCTCCATGCACAAGGATGATGTGCGCGCCTTGGTGGAAACCGGCTGATCACGCATGCCTGACCGTGTTCGCGTCAAGATCTGCGGGCTGACCGGTCCGCAATCGGTCACTGATGCCGTGGCGGCAGGGACGCATTATCTGGGGTTCAATTTCTTTCCGCCATCGCCGCGCTGCCTGACCCATGATGTCGCGCGCGATCTGGTCGCGAAGGTGCCCGCAGGCGTGGCGCGGGTCGGGCTGGTGGTCGATGCCAGTGACGAGATGCTGGCCGCGCTGCTGGCCGAGGTGCCGCTGGATATGCTGCAACTCCATGGTAGCGAAAGCCCGGCGCGCGTGGCAGCGGTGCGCGCGCGTTTCGGGCGGCCGGTGATAAAGGCCATCGGTGTGGCGACAGCGGATGATCTGGCCGCGCTTGATGCCCATGCAGGGGTCGCCGATCAGATCCTTGTCGATGCCAAACCGCCCAGGGGCGCGGCGCTGCCGGGGGGCAACGGGTTGGCCTTTGACTGGCGGCTGATCGCGGATCGGCGCTGGTCCGGACCGTGGCTGCTGGCAGGCGGGCTGCGCCCCGAGAATGTGGCCGAGGCCATTCGCCTGACCGGGGCCACGCAGGTTGATGTCGCCTCTGGTGTGGAAAGCGCGCCGGGGGTCAAGGACCCGGCGCGCATGGCAGCCTTCATGCAGGCTGCAGGTACGATTGGCGGTTAAAGCCATCCGATCCGGGGTGTGATCGCTGCCTGCAGGACAGTGTCCAGCGGGCCGCGATCACAGTTTCGGCCTTAGTCCATGGCGGGCATGACCGTGATGTCACGCAGGGTGACATCCAGACCGTCGATCTCCCAGCTATTGGTGATCCCACCTTCTTCCAGCGACACAGTGTGCAGTGCGCCATTCGCCGACAGCCAGCCGGTGTTCATGCCATCCGCATCGGTGACGATGTCAAACCCGATGGGGCCATCGAATTCCACATCCAGCGCGCCGTGCATTTCATTGGTGCCGTCATTGGGCGCCGTCTGGACCAGTATTGCAGCCAGATCGGTATCGATGTTGAACATCGTCGTCTCATCAGGGCTGCTGAAGCTGTTGCTGTAGGCGGTGCCGCCGACCATCGGCGTGCCCTCTGTGTCATCACCGAAATGCAGCTCGCCATCAATCATCACCTCGCCCGTGGTCAGGTTGATGCGGTGATTGGTGGTGCCCGACATGAAGCGCAGCGCATCAGGCACAGGGTTGATATCGACGATGACGGGGGCGTCATCCGCGATCTCCATGCCTTCGCTCATCTCGACCACAAGCGACCATTCGCCGGTTTCCGGGTCCAGATTGACCACAGTGAATTCATCGGTCACGGCGATCACGGTATTGGTCGCGGGGCGGAAATCGATGCCCAGAATGCGACCGTCGTAATCGGCATCCTGCATGCCGGTGACTTCGGCCGTTTCCAGATCGATGGTGACAAGCGTGCGGTCGCCCGCCAGCCCGATGGCCGTATCGGCAAGGGCCGGGGCGGCCATAAGGGCGGTCAGGCTGGTTGCCAGGGTCAGGGTTTTCATTGTCATTCTCCATATCGTTTTCCGGCCCCCTGCGGGACCAACATCTGGAGAACGGATGCCGATTTGGCAAAGTTTCACATGGCGATATGACGAAGCCGTGAGGGGGTCATCTTGCTACTGCGCGGCGATACGGTCGCAGCGTGCCGGGGCGCGCGCCGCGTCCATGCTCAGTACGGCCTGCAGCCCGGCATTGCACTCGACCAGATCGGACAGATACAGGTCATCAAGGGCGGAATAGAACGCCTCTATCGCGCGGGACAGATGCGGGCGCATTCCGCAATGATCCTTGAGCGGGCAGGTGTTGTCCTCGGTAAAACACTCGATGAAGGGCAGATCGGCCTCGAACCGGCGGAACACGGCCCCCACGCTGATGGACGAGGGCAGATGCGCCAGCCGAAACCCGCCATTGCGGCCGCGCAGGGTGGTGACGAACCCTTCCTGCGCCAGCCGGTTGATGACCTGGGCCAGATGATTTTCCGACGCGTTGATCGTGCGCGCCGCATCCTGCTTGCGCACCAGCATGCCGTCATTGACGGCGCAGAACATCAGCGTGCGTAACGCCAGATTGGTCCGGGTGGTCAGTCGCATCGACAACGTCCCCTCTTGGATCTGCGGCGCATCTGCCGCACAGGCATCTTTACCGCGTATAGAGGGCTAACACACATGTGATCCCCCCTCTTTGATCCGGATCAATGTCAAAGTGTAATCCCTGCGACATCTTTGCAAGATGACAGTTTAGGATTGACGGAAGAGCAATTATCAAATATCGCAATATACGATTATTTGATAGCATACAACTGTATGCAGCTGCTCGCTTGGGGGAGACATCATGGATCTGAACAACATCACAGCCAGCCGACGCGGCTTTCTGGGCCTGGCCGGCGCCGGTGGCGCCGCACTGGCCTTTGGTGCAGGGCAGGGGCAGGCCAGCAGCGTGCGCACCAATGCGCGCATCCTGATCCTGGGCGCCGGGGCAGGTGGCGCAGCCATCGCCAATCGACTGAGCGAGCGCCTCGACGGTGCCGAGATCACGGTGCTGGATGGTCGGTCCGAGCATTGGTATCAGCCGGGCTTCACGCTGATCGCCGCGGGGCTGCGCGGGGCGGATTACGCTGTCTCCTCGACCGAGCGCTGGCTGCCGCGCGGGATCAATTTCATCGACGAATACGCCGCCGAGCTTGACCCGGAGGCCAATCGTGTCACCACCACGGGCGGGCAGCGCATCGAGTATGATTATCTGATCGTCTCGACCGGGATGGTGCTGGACTGGGATGGCATCGAGGGATTCGATCTGAGCATGGTTGGCCCGGAAAACGGGATTTCGGCGCATTACGCCAGCCCTGAGATGGCCGAACTGAGCTGGCGCGCATTGGACAAGTTCACCGACGAGGGCGGGGTGGGCATGTTCGGCCGCCCGGCCACGGAAAAGAAATGTGCCGGCGCGCCAGTCAAAATTTGTTTTCTGGGCGAAGATATCGCCACCACCAAGGGCAATCGCGAAAAATGCGAATTCGTCTATAATGCGCAGTCGCAGAACCTCTTCGGGGTGCCGGTCATTCACCATCGTGTGCGCCAGATCATGGATGAGCGCAATATCAATTACCGCTATGAGCATGTGCTGAAAGGCATTGATCTGGGTGCAAAGACCGCGACTTACGCCACGCCGTCAGGCGATGTCACGGATAACTGGGATTTCATCAATGTCATCCCGCCGATGCGCGCACCGCAGGTGATCCGCGACTCAGGCCTGGCCTGGGCGGATCGCTGGACCGATCAGGGCTGGATCGAGGTGGATACCCAGACCCTGCGCCATGCGCGCTACCCGAATGTCTTTGGCATAGGTGACATCAACGGCGTGCCCAAGGGCAAGACAGCGGCCAGCGTGAAATTCCACATCCCTGTGGTCGAGGATCATCTGGTGTCCGAAATTGCCGGACGCGAGGGAACGCAGCTTTATGATGGCTATACGTCTTGTCCTCTGATCACGCGGGTTGGGCGGGCGATGCTGGTCGAGTTCGACTATCAGGACAATCTGACCCCGTCCTTTCCGGGGCTGATCGCGCCGTTGGAGGAGTTGTGGATTTCCTGGCTGATGAAGGAAGTGGCGCTGAAAGCCACTTATAACGCGATGCTGCGCGGGCGGGCCTGATCCGAGAGGGGGCACGGGGGGCTGCCGCCCCCCAAGCTGGCCCTGTGGGCCAGCGCCCCCCCGCTTCAAGGGGGGCACGCCCCCCTTGAAAATCCCTGTGGATATTTGTGCAAAGATGAAAGCCTGCCTTCTGAAAGGATGAGAGAATGGAAGAATTCAGCCTGATGACGATTCTGGCCGTGTTCGAGGAAATGTTCGGGCGCGGGTTGTTCTGGACCATGGTGGTGGTGGCGTTGGCGATCACAGCGGCCTGGGTCTATGTGCTGGTGCGGGACCGCTCACTCTCGATGCGGAAATTCCTGCTGGCGCAACTGTCGATGCCGCTGGGCGGGATTGCGGCTGTGTGGTTCGTGCTGCTGATCACGAATTCGGGCCTGCGCGATATCGGCGGGCCGATTGATGTGATCGTGTTGCTGGGTGTGTTCGCCGCCGGGGCGGTGGGCTTTGCGATCCTGGTCTATGTGGTGCAATCGCTTGTGCGGGGCAGGGCTGCCGATAGCTGAAGCTCCGCACTGGGCCGACCTGCGCCCGTCCTCCCGGGGTGCGGGTCGGTGCCATGGCATTTTGGGCTTGGCAGGGGGGCTGAGGGCGCGTAGGTTGCGCCCCATGAACCGCTTGACCCGCATCATTTGCTGCTGCATTTCGCCCTGAGCATTTCGGCGGCGGGTCCTGTTGACATCTTTCCTTGTCTGATCAGTCCAGCCGCCGGGCCCGGCCCGACGAGGATGGCATGACCGATATCAGACTCCACAATACCCGCACGCGTCAGAAAGAGCGGTTCGCGCCGCTCGATCCCGGCAATGTCCGGATGTATGTCTGCGGGCCCACGGTCTATGACCGCGCGCATCTGGGCAATGCGCGGCCCGTTGTGGTGTTCGATGTGCTGTATCGGTTGCTGCGCCACGTCTATGGGCCGGACGCGGTGACCTATGTGCGTAATTTCACTGATGTCGATGACAAGATCAACGCGCGGGCGCGCGAGATGCAGGCGGCGGGCGACGCGCGGCCGCTCAATGACATCATCCGCGAGGTGACGGATCAGACCATCGGCTGGTATCATGCCGATATGGATGCGCTGGGGGCGTTGCGGCCGGATCATGAGCCGCGCGCGACCGAGTTCATCGTGCAGATGGTGGCGATGATCCAAGGGCTGGTGGCATCGGGCCATGCTTATGAGGCCCAGGGCCATGTGCTGTTCGATGTGCGGTCTTATCCGGACTACGGGAAGCTCTCGGGCCGCTCGGTCGATGACATGATCGCGGGCGCGCGGGTCGAGGTCGCGCCCTACAAGCGCGATCCGATGGATTTCGTGTTGTGGAAGCCGTCCAGCGCGGATGAGCCGGGGTGGGACTCGCCCTGGGGTCGGGGGCGTCCGGGCTGGCATATCGAATGCTCGGCCATGGCGCATGAGTTGCTGGGACCGGCCTTTGACATCCATGGCGGCGGGATCGATCTGCAATTCCCGCATCATGAGAACGAGATTGCGCAGTCCTGCTGCGCGCATCCCGATGCGGGCTTTGCGAATTTCTGGCTGCATAATGAGATGGTGCAGGTTGAGGGGAAGAAGATGTCCAAGTCCTTGGGCAATTTCTTCACGGTGCGGGATTTGCTGGATCAGGGCTGGCCGGGCGAGGTGATCCGCTTCGTGATGCTGTCCACGCATTACCGCAAGCCGATGGATTGGACAGAGCGTAAGGCGGAAGCTGCCCAGAACACTCTTCGCGGGTGGTATATCCTAGCTTCCAAAGCTGAGGTTAATACCCATGTTGAACCAGAATTGCTAATGGCTCTCTGCGACGATTTGAACACGTCAGATGCAATCCGCGTGATGCACCAGCTAGCGCACTCAGAGGACTTTTCCGGGCTAAAGACTGGATTGCAGATTCTCGGCCTTTTAGAGCCTCCAATGGGAGAATGGACGAGGCCGAGAGATGTGACAGATCCAGTTCAATTAGCCCTTTTCCCAGTGCTTGACCGTTGGTTTGATGCGCGCAGAGAAAAGAATTTCCAATTGGCAGATCAAATTCGGGAAGATGCTGCGGA
>PWWF01000294.1 GCA_003561595.1 Paracoccaceae bacterium
ATCAAGGGGCGTGTCGATGGCGGCGAACCATTGCGCGGTGTTGCGATAGATCAGCGGTGCTTTCGAGCGCCAGCTATGGGGGTAGCTGTGCTTCAGCTTGCCCTTGGCAAAGAGAGCGCCCGCGTAAGCCAGTTGCTTGATGACCGCAACATTCGCGCCGCCTTCCTTGCCATCGGGCTTGACGATGACCTCACCACCGAAAAGCGGCAGGTCAGCGCGGAAGCTGCCATCTTCCAGCACGTTATAGGTCATGGGCAGACCGTGTTTCAGGCCGATCTGATAGTCGTCATCGCCATGGCTGGGGGCGGTGTGGACAAAGCCGGTGCCCGCCTCATCGGTCACATGATCGCCGGGCAGGAGCGGCACATCGAAATCCCATTCGCCCGTCGCACCCTCGACCCCGCGCAGGGGGTGGGCGAGGGTCAGCGCACCAAGTTCGGCCGCGCTCACATCGCGCTTGCGATCTGCCTTGACCTTTGCCGCCACAAGCGCGCTCTCGGCCAGGGCATCAGCAAGCAACACCAGCGCGCCGGGCGCTTCCTTGCCGCCCTCCAGCGCGTCGGTAACCTCATAAAGGCCATAGGAAATATCAGGCCCGAAACAGACCGCCCTGTTCTGCGGGATGGTCCAGGGGGTCGTGGTCCAGATGACAACCGACACAGACTTCATCTTGCCAAAAATACTCAAATCCTGCGCCGCGTCACCGAACGCCGTCACGGGAAATTTCACCCAGATCGTGTGGCTGGTATGCTCGTGATACTCGACCTCGGCCTCGGCCAGAGCGGTTTTCTCCACGGGCGACCACATCACCGGCTTGGAGCCCTGATAGAGCGTGCCGTTCATCAGGAGTTTCATGAACTCCTCGGCGATCACGGCCTCGGCGTGGTAATCCATGGTCAGATAGGGGTCATCCCATTTGCCGGTGACCCCCAGGCGCTTGAATTCCGCGCGCTGCACATCGATCCAGCCTTCGGCAAAGCGGCGGCATTCCTGACGGAAATCGACGATATCGACCGCATCCTTGTCCAGTCCCTCGGCGCGATACTGTTCCTCGATCTTCCATTCGATGGGCAGGCCGTGGCAGTCCCAGCCGGGCACATAGCGCGCGTCACGCCCCAGCATCTGCTGGCTGCGGGTGATGAAATCCTTCAGCACCTTGTTCAGCGCGTGGCCGATATGCAGGTGGCCATTGGCGTAAGGGGGGCCATCATGCAGGATGAAGGGCGGGCGGTCCCCGGCCGTCGCGCGCAGGCGGTCATAGATGCCCAGCCGTTCCCAACGGGCCAGCCAGTCGGGTTCGCGCGCAGGCAGGCCGGCGCGCATCGGGAAATCGGTTTCGGGCAGGAACAGGGTGTCTTTGTAGTCGGGGGTCATGGCATCATCTTTCGCGATTGGTCAGGAATGTCTGGCGCCAGCCAAGGGCCCGGCACTCCTGGGCGCGGGGTCAGAGTGCCGGGACGCTAATTCGCGGGATGATCGCAACAATGCACATGGCGCGCGTTATAGGGGCGCGGGCCGAGAGGGTCCAGAGGGAAGCGCTGCGCCCGCGCCGCAGCCGGGGTGCGGTTTGAGTATTTTTGGCAAGATGAAGCCTGGACGGGGTTGCAAGGGCTTGCGGGTTTGCGCATCTGTCGGGGGCAGACCAATGAGGGAGCCGTGCCGATGCTGATGCCGTTTCATCTTGCCTATCATGTGCGTGATCTGGACGAGGCGCGCGGTTTTTACAGTGGCGTGCTGGGCTGCCGCGAGGGGCGCAGCACCGACAGCTGGGTGGATTTCGATTTCTTCGGCCATCAGATCAGCCTGCATCTGGGCGCGCCCTTTGCCAATGCGCCGACCGGCAAGGTGGGTGATCATATGGTTCCGATGCCGCATTTCGGGGTGGTGCTGGATCTGGAACGTTTCAACGATCTGGCCGCGCGGCTGCAGGCGGCAGGCGTGGACTTCGTGCTGCCGCCATCCCGGCGTTTTGCGGGGCAGCCGGGCGAGCAATGGACAATGTTCTTTCGTGACCCCTCGGGCAACCCGATCGAGGTGAAGGGCTTTGCCGATCACTCGGCGATCTTTGCGTCCTGAGTCTCATCCGCGACCCAGTCGGCGACCCCTGGCCCCGCATCGTTGACTGGCAGCGCGATGATGGCCGGCATGTCATAGGGGTGATGTGCCGCAACCACCCGGCAGATAGCGTCGAAATGCGTGGCGCGCGCCTTCATCCGCAAGATGACCTCGGTTTCGGAATCGATCCGGCCCTGCCAGCGGAACAGGCTTTCGACGCCATGCAACAGGTTGGCGCAGGCGACAAGCTGATCGGTCAGACAGGCCCGCGCGATGGACTGCGCCGTTTCGGCATCGGGACAGGTGACCTCGACCTCCAGTATCTTCATTGCGCGCTCCTTCCTTTGCAGTGGTTCCGACAGGATGGGCGCGGTGCGGATTGCGCACCATGATCTGGCGCAAAATACGGGCGCTCAGCAATTGGGGATATTGACGGCCAGCCCGCCCAGCGCGGTTTCCTTGTATTTCTCGGACATGTCGGTACCAGTCTGGCGCATGGCCTCGATGCAATTGTCGAGCGGCATGAAATGCGTGCCATCGCCGCGCAGCGAGAGGCTGGCGGCCGACACGGCCTTGATCGCGCCCAGCCCGTTGCGTTCGATGCAGGGCACCTGCACCAGCCCCTTGACCGGGTCGCAAGTCATGCCGAGGTGATGCTCCAGCGCAATCTCGGCTGCGTTTTCCACCTGTTCGGGCGTGCCGCCCAGCACGGCGCACAGCCCCGCCGCCGCCATGGCCGAGGCCGATCCCACCTCGGCCTGACAGCCGCATTCGGCGCCCGAGATCGAGGCGTTATGCTTGACCAGCCCGCCGATGGCGCTGGCGGTCAGAAGGAACTCGCCGATGCGCGTGCGCGATGCGCCGGGCACATGGTCCAGCCAGTAGCGGATCGTGGCGGGCCCCCCCCCTGCCGCGCCATTGGTGGGCGCGGTCACGACCTGCCCGCCTGCGGCGTTTTCCTCGTTCACGGCCATGGCATAGACCGAGATCCAGTCATTGATGACATGCGGCGCGGTCAGGTTCATGCCCTGCTCTGCCCGCAGCGCCAGATGGATCGCACGGGCGCGGCGGCGTACGCTCAGGCCACCGGGCAGCGTGCCCTCGCCCTCCAGCCCGTGATCGATGCACTCGGTCATGACCTGCCATATCCGCGCAAGCCCGGCATCCAGCGCGGCCGGGTCCAGCCGCGTCAACTCATTGGCGCGTTTCATCTCGGCAATGCTTTTGCCGCTGTCGCGGGCCATCTGCAGCATCTCGGACGCGGACTGGAACGGATAGGGGACCGGCGGCCCCGTGGGCGCGGGCGGGTTTTCCAGCTCTGCCTCGGTCACGACGAACCCGCCCCCGATGGAAAACCAGGTCTGCTGCGCGATCATATCGCCCTGCGCATCCGTGGCCATCAGGCGCAGGCCATTGGCGTGGCCGGGCAAGGGCGGGCCGTAATCGAAGATCAGATCATCCTGCGGGACGAAACGCAGTTGCCCCAGCCCGGGCGCCGCGACCTGCCCTGTGGCGCGGATATCGGCCAGCACGCTTTCGGCGCGCGCGGCGTCATAATCCTCGGGGGTAAACCCCGCCAGACCCAGGATCACCGCACGGTCGGTCGCATGGCCTACCCCGGTAAAGGCAAGTGACCCGTGCAGTGAGGCGCGCAGCCCCGCCACGCCGAAGGGTAGCCCGCGCAGATGCTCGAGGAACCGTGCGGCGGCAACCATCGGCCCCATCGTATGCGACGAGGACGGGCCAATGCCGATCTTGAACATCTCGAAAACGGACAGGAACATGGGGCGCGCATCCTTGCTGGCTGTGCCGCTTCCCTATCACATCCTGCGACGCGATCAGAAGAGTCTGCGACATTCCACTCACCAGATAAGACACGGCTTGGCAGTCGCGCGGAAATCCGGCACTTTATCGGCATGAAGAACACGATCCTGATGTCATGCGCCGCGATCCTGTCGCTGGGCGCCTGTTCCACCGGCCCGAGCACACAGGCGGGGCAGGAGTTGTATGAACAGCATTGCGCAAGCTGCCACGGTGCGGATGCGCGGGGCGGCGCGCAGATCCCCGATCTGCGCCATATCGCGTCGCGGGCGGGCGGGGTCTATCCGCAGATGCGCGTGCTCGACAAACTCGATGGCTATGCGCGCGGGCAGCGCGCCTATGAAGGGGTGGAAATGCCCGATTTCGGCATGCTGCTGATCGGCCCGCTCGACCGGGTCGAGACCGATGACGGATTGTCGCGCCCCCTGCCCGAAACGATCCTCGCGCTCGAGGCCTATCTGCGCAGCATTCAGGAGTAGCGCGCCCCCCGCCATGCCCGCGCGGGGCAAGCAAGCACCCGTCAGGGTGCGCCGCGAGGGTTGGGTGGGCGGGCCACGCGCGGGCATGGCGGGGGGCACCCCTGCGGTGGATTTTCGACTTTCAACCTGCGCCGGAAACCGCCATAACCCGGCCAGAGGACGAGAGGGCGCCATGACCGGACAACTGACCCCGATTGACCAGGCCAAATATACCGCCGCCCATTGCGCGGCCGATCTTGTCAAGGACGGGATGCGCGTGGGGCTGGGCACCGGCTCGACGGCCGCATGGCTGGTGCGGCGGCTGGGCCAGCGCGTCCGCCGCGAGGGGCTGCGCATCATCGCTGTGCCCACATCATCGCGCACGGCGCAACTGGGCCGCGAAGTCGGCATCAATATCGTGACCTTGGATGAGGCGCGCTGGCTGGACCTGACCATCGACGGCGCGGATGAGTTCGACAGCGAACTGACGCTGATCAAGGGCGGCGGCGGCGCGCTGTTGCACGAAAAGATCGTGGCCACGGCCTCGGACCAGATGGTCGTGATTACTGACGCCGCCAAGGAAGTGAAGACGCTTGGCGCTTTTCCCCTGCCGGTCGAGGTGATCCCCTTCGGCTGGCAGGCCACGAAGGCGCTGGTCGAAGAGATCCTGGCATCAATGGATGTGCTGGGCCGCCAGTCCAGCCTGCGCATGAATGGTGACAAGCCCTATCTGACGGATGAGGGCAATTACATCCTTGATCTGGGGCTGGGCCGGATCGGCAATCCGCGCCAATTGTCGCTGGTGCTTAATCAGGTGCCTGGCGTGGTCGAGAACGGGCTGTTTGTCGATATCGCCGATCAGGTGGTGATCGGCCATGCCGACGGTCGCTGCGAGATGCGCGACCTGACCAGCGGCACCCCCGAGACGCGCCATGCCCAGGTCGATCTGGCCGAGGCGCGCAACATTTTCAGTGACCTGTGAGACGTGATGACCTTTGACTATGATCTGTTCGTAATCGGTGGTGGTTCTGGCGGGGTGCGCGCGGCGCGCATTGCGGCCAGCCAGTATGGCGCGCGGGTCGCGCTGGCCGAAGAATACCGCATGGGCGGCACCTGCGTGATCCGGGGCTGCGTGCCGAAAAAGCTGATGGTCTTTGCCTCGGGCTTCCCTGACGCGGTCGCGGATGCGCAGGCCTATGGCTGGGACGCGCAGATCGGCAGGTTCGACTGGTCGGCCTTTCACACCAGACTGCGCGCCGAACTGACCCGGCTGGAAGGGGCCTATCGCGGCAATCTGGACCGCGCAGGCGTGGAAATCAACGATTGCCGCGCGACCGTCGCGGGCCCGCATGAAGTGCGTCTGGCCGATGGGCGCGTGATCAGCGCGAAACATATCCTGATCGCCACCGGCGGGCGCCCGGTCGTCCCCGAGGCGTATCGCGGCGCGGGCTGCATGACCTCGGATGACATATTCGAGCTGCAAAGCCTGCCGCGCTCGATCCTGATTGTGGGCGGGGGCTATATCGCCAGCGAATTTGCCTGCATCTTCAACGGGCTGGGGGTCAGGACAACGCAGTTCTATCGCGGCGCGCAGATCCTGCGCGGCTTTGACGAGGAAGCGCGCGGCCATATCGCGTCCGAGATGATGGCCCATGGCGTCGATCTGCGGCTGGGCACCGATATTCAGGAGATCGAGGCGCGCGATGGCGGCACCTGGGTCAAGCCCACGACCGGGCCGGGCGAGGTGTTCGACAAGGTGCTGTTCGCAACCGGGCGGCGGCCCAATTCCGACGGGCTGGGGCTGGAGGAACTGGGGCTGGAGCTTGGCCCGAACGGCGCGATTCCGGTGGACCGTTACAGCCAGACGGCAGTGCCGTCCATCTATGCGGTGGGCGATGTGACCGACCGCGCCAATCTGACGCCCGTGGCCATCCGCGAGGGGCACGCCTTTGCCGATACGGTCTTTGGCGGCACGCCGAAGTATTTTGACCACGGCATCATCCCTACGGCCATTTTCACCCAGCCCGAATTCGGCACTGTGGGCCTGAGCGAGGAAGACGCGCGGGCAAAAGGGCCGGTCGATGTGTACTGCGCGGCGTTTCGCCCCATGCGCGGTGCCTTTATCGGGCGCGAAGAACGCACTATGATGAAGCTCATCGTTTGTCGCGAGAGCGACAAGGTGCTAGGATGTCATATCGTAGCGGATCAGGCCGGAGAAATGATACAGCTTGCAGGGGTCGCCATTACCATGGGGGCCACCAAGGCTGATTTCGACCGGACCCTGGCCGTGCATCCGACGATGGCGGAGGAACTGGTCACAATGCGAACAGCCACGCGCAGCCATGGCGATTGAGGGTTGATTTCGCAAGGCGGAATGCCACCCTGTGCGGCATTCATATTCTACCAAACATAACGGAATGGAGCCAAGATGTCTGGAAACAACGGCGGACCTTGGGGAGGCGGCGGTAGCCGCGGCGGCGGCAATCGCGGCAGCGGCGGGAACGGAAGCGGCGGCGGTGGTCGCGGCCCGGGCGATCAGCAACCCATCCCCGAAATCGATGAGATCGTGAAAAAAGGCCAGGAGCAGCTTCGCGTCCTGATGGGCGGCGGTGGCGGCAAGAATGGCGGCAGTGGCGGCTCGGGCGGCCCCGGCTTTTCCAAGCGGGGTGTCACACTGGGCCTGCTGGGTCTTGTGGCGCTGTGGCTGTTCGCGTCTTTCTACACAGTGCGCCCCGAGGAACGCTCGGTCGAGCTGATGTTCGGCCAGTTCTATCGCTCGGGCGAACCGGGGCTTAACTTTGCCCCCTGGCCCGTGGTGACGCATGAGGTCGTGCAGACCACGACCGAGCGCGTGACCGAGGTCGGCACCGGGCGGTCGCGTCTGGATACCGGGCTGATGCTGACACGGGATGAGGCCGTGGTGGATATCGAATTCCAGGTGGTCTGGAACATCTCGGACCCTGCGCGCTTCCTGTTCAACCTGGCCGACCCGCGCGAGACAGTGCGCGCTGCCTCGGAATCGGCGATGCGTGACATTATCGCGCGCTCGGAACTCTCGCCCATTCTCAACCGGGATCGCGGCTCGATCGCGGCGGATCTGCGCGGTGCCGTGCAGGACCTGCTCGACAGCTACGAATCGGGCATCAACGTCATCCGTGTGAACTTTGACAAGGCCGACCCGCCCGAACAGGTCATCAACGCCTTCCGCGACGTGCAGACCGCGCGTCAGGAACGTGACCGGCTGGAACGTGAGGCCGATGCCTATGCCAACCGCGTGCTGGCACAGGCCCGTGGTCAGGCTGCACAGCTTCAGGAAGAGGCCGAAGCCTACCGCGCCGAGGTGATCAACAACGCCCAAGGTGAGGCCGCGCGCTTCGTCTCGGTCTATAGCGAATATGTCAATTCGCCCGAAGTGACCCGCAAGCGGATGTATCTGGAAACCATGGAAAACGTGCTGGGCGAAATGAGCCTGACGATTCTGGACAATGTGACCGGCGAGGCCGGGGGATCGGGCGTGCTGCCCTATCTGCCGCTTGATGGCCTGAGCCGCCCGAGGAGCCCGAACTGATGAAAAAAGTTGGCATTCTAATACCTGTCGCCATTGTCGCGCTCGTGACAGCCTTCTCGGCGGTGTTCGTCGTGGATGAGCGCGAAAATGTTCTGGTGCTACAATTCGGTCAGGTCCGTCAGGAGATCACCGAACCGGGGCTGGGCTTCAAGATCCCGTTCATTCAGGACGTGGCGCGCTATGATGCGCGTATCCTGGGCCTGCAGACCCAACCGCTGGAGGTGACACCGCTGGATG
>PWWF01000103.1 GCA_003561595.1 Paracoccaceae bacterium
ACCGCATCGATCAGCACGAAGGAGGTGTCCGGGTAATCGGGCGCGACCTCTTCCAGCGTGGGGGCGTTCTGGAAGCCCATCACCACGATCGGGTCCGAACCAGCCTCGGCCATGCGGCGGGCGAATTGCACGCGCTGCGCGGCCGATTGCATCTCGATCTCGCGATAGCTGCCGCCGGTTTCCTCGCGCCAGCGCTCTGCCCCGTTATAGGCCGCCTCGTTGAAGGATTTGTCGAACTTGCCGCCCAGATCGAAAATCAGCGCGGGCGAGTCGGCCTGCGCCATGCCAACGGTCAGGGCCAGCGCTGATGCGGACAGGGCAAGGGGCTTGAGGGCTGTCATCTGTCATCTCTCCTGTTGGGGCCCGGTCATTCAGGTCGGTGCCGGGTTCGGGGTTTGTGACGCGTCGCAGCGAAAAGCGCCGCAATCCTGCTCGATTAACGCCCTAATGTCAGCCATGGTCAACACCAAATTCACGGAAAGGATGTGCGCGCAGGCGGGATCAGTCCAGCACTGCCTGAAAGACCAGCGCATCGCAGGGCGCGTGTCCCTTGCTGCGGTAATACCCTGGACGGCGCGCGCATTCGCGAAAGCCTGTCGCGTGATAGAGCGCGATGGCCGGGGCATTGCTGGCCGCGACCTCCAGATAGCAGCGCTGCGCCCCTTTGCGGCGCATCGCCTCCAGCCCCCGCGAAAGCAGTGCGCGCCCGACACCTGCGCGCCGCGCCTCTGGCGCGACGGCCAGCGTCAGCAACTCGGCCTCATCCAGCACAAGCCGGAACAGCGCAAAGCCTGTGAGCGCAGGCCCCGACACCTCCAGATGGCAGGCCAGATCGGCGAGGGATGCGGCAAAGCTCTCGGCGCTCCAGGGCGGGGGGATGGTGAAGCAGCGCGCATGCAGCGCGGCCAGCGCCTGCGCGGTCATGGCAAAAGCACGGGCGGCGGGTCCGAGGGCGGCGCGGCATCCGGGCCGCGCAGATAAAGCGGTGCCGGGCGCGTATGCGGCGCATCGTCCAGCCGCGTGCGGGCCACGCGCGCGATCCCTTCGGCCAGCGCGTAGCGCGCGGCAAGCACCGGCTGGCCCGTGCGTGCGCGGGTCGCATCCGCCGCGCTGCCCACAAGGGGCAGATCGCGCGGCAGATCAAGCGTGTCTGCGTCCTGCAAAGCGGGCGCGACGGGGTTCGCGCCAAAGCCCTGCAGATAAACCTGCCCGCGCCGCGCCTCTTCCACCACACAGACGGGGCGCGGCACACCACAGGCACGCGCGTCGAACACCGCGACCCCGATGGCCGGGCAGCCCAGCCCCAGGGCCAGCCCGCGCGCGGCGGATACGGCAATGCGCACCCCGGTAAAATTGCCCGGCCCCACGCCCACGGCCAGCGCATCCAGATCGCCCCAACCGACCCCGCCTGCGGCAAGCACCTGCTCCAGCAGTGGCATCAGACGTTCGGTCTGCCCCTTGGCCATCGGCTCTTGCGCTTCGGCCAGCAGATCGTCGCCCCGCAGCAAAGCGGCCGCGCAATGCGCGGCCGATGTGTCAAACGCCAGAATCAGCGGGTCAGACGGCAACCGGGCGCACCTCGGTCACTTCGGGGATGTAATGGCGCAGCAGATTCTCGATCCCCATTTTCAGCGTCATGGTCGAGGACGGGCAGCCCGCGCAGGCGCCTTTCATGTGCAGATAGACCACGCCGCGTTCAAACCCGTGAAAGGTGATGTCGCCGCCATCCTGCGCGACAGCAGGGCGCACGCGCGTATCCAGCAATTCCTTGATCTGGCCCACAATCTCGCCATCGGGGCCATCATGGGCGGCATGGCCTTCCTCGGCCTCGCCCTCCATCACCGGGGCGCCGGACTGGAAATGCTCCATGATCGCGCCCAGCAGTTCGGGCTTGATATGCGCCCAGTCCACCGCGTCATGCTTGGTCACGGTCACGAAATCGCTGCCCAGAAACACGCCTGTCACGCCCGACACACCAAACAGCCTGCGCGCCAGCGGAGATGTGTCCGCCGCATCGGCATTGGGAAAATCGGCAGTGCCCATGCCCAGCACGTCCTGCCCGGGCAGGAATTTCAGCGTGGCCGGGTTGGGCGTGGATTCGGTCTGGATGAACATGGCGCATACTCCTGTCTTTGCAGGGGATATGCGCCCTGCCCCCATGCCTGTCAACCCAGGGCGCCCCTGCCTTGACAGCGCGCGCGCGCTCGCGCATTGGCGGTGGATGTATTTTGCCTCTGACAACACCTCTGGCCTGCCGCCTGAAATCTGGGATGCGCTGCGTCAGGCCGATGCGGGGTATGCCGCGGGCTATGGCGGCGATGACCTGACAAAGCACCTGCGCGACCGCCTGCGCCGCATCTTTGAGGCGCCCGAGGCCGAGGTCTATCTTGTCACCACCGGCAGTGCCGCGAACGCGCTGGCGCTGGCCACGCTGACCCCGCCATGGGGGGCAATCTATTGCCACCCGCTGGCCCATATCGAGGTTGATGAATGCGGCGCGCCCGAATTCTACACAAACGGCGCGAAACTGGCGCATGTCGCGGGCGATGATGGCAAGATCGCGCCCGATGCCCTGAAAGCAAAGCTGGCAGCGTCAGGGCGCGGCAATGTCCATAACGTGCAGCCCGGCGCAGTCAGCATGACCAACCTGACCGAATGCGGCACCCGCTATTCAGTGGCCGAGATCACGGCACTGGCGCGCATCGCCCATGACCACGGCCTGCCCGTGCATCTGGACGGCGCGCGTTTTGTCAATGCGCTGGTCGCGGAAGGGTGCAGCCCCGCCGATCTGAGCTGGCGCGCGGGCGTCGATGCGTTGGTTCTGGGGGGCACCAAGAACGGGCTGATGGGGGTCGAGGCCGTGATCCTGTTCGACCCGGCGCGCGCGTGGGAGTTTCAGTTGCGTCGCAAGCGCGCGGGTCATCTGTGGTCCAAGCACCGCTATCTGGCCGCGCAGATGCTGGCCTGGCTGGAGGATGATCTGTGGCTGCGTCTGGCGCGCCATGCCAATGAGATGGCCGCCACGCTGGAAGCGGGCCTGCCAGAGGGGGCGCTGATGTTCCCGCGCGGCGGCAACATGCTGTTCGCGCGCCTCAGCCGCGCCACCCATGCCGCGCTGCAAGCCGCCCATGCGCAGTATTTCCTGTGGCCCGATACCCAGACGCTGGACGGGCCAGAGCATGCGCCCGCCAGCGCGCGGCTGGTCACCTCATGGTCCACCACGCCCGAGCACGTCGCGCAATTCCTGTCACATTTGCCCCGCGCTTAGGATCTCGCGCACCCGCGCGGCCAGCCAGTCAAGCTGCGGGTCGCGCAGGCCCAGATCGGCCAAATGCGCGGCGGTGTTGAACAGATAGGCCGCGTTCGGCCCCCGCCCGCCCACGGCGCGGGCGATGATCCGGGCCTGATCTTCCAGCGTCATGCCGCCGCAATACTGGTCATGCTCGCGGTCGATGACATAGGCCACGGCCTCGACCTGCGGGCCATGCGCCAAGGTGATGGTCTGGCGGGTTTCCAGATAGGCGGCTGAGATCAATTCGCGCGCGCGCAGATATTCCAGCGTTTCATCGGCAATCGGGGCGGGCACCTCGAACGCGACCCCGTCGCAGCCCCCTTCCCCCGCATCCAGCGCCAGCACCAGACCGGGGGCGTCGGGCGTGCCGCGATGGTGGATGGAGTGCATGCAGAAGGACCGTTCATACCCGTTCAGCCGCGCGATATGGCGGCTGGCATAGGCAAAACCCGGCTGCCAGACCAGAGAGCCATAGCCAAAGACCCAAATCGCGCCATTCTCCTGCATGTGTGACTGGTCCTTTGCCGTGTTGCGGGTGTAATGGGGCGGTGTGTAACGGGCAAAGCGAGTGACGGAAAGAGAGGGATGCGATGCGCATGCTGGTTCTGAGCCTTGTCGCGCTGGGGGCGCTGTTTGGCGGCTATTGGTCGCTGGGGGCCTATCTGGGCGGCACGCAGGCCGCTGCCATGTTGCAGGGCACGCCGGAACTGTCGGGGCGCGTGGCCTCACTTGGCGGGTTTCCGCAGCGCTTCGAGGTGACACTGGAAGAGCCGCGCTGGCAGAGTGAGGGAGTGTCATGGCGGGCCGAGGAGGTCAGGCTGCACGCCGCCACCCTGCGCCCCACGACACTCCGCGCCGATATCTCGCCCCTGCAGAACCTGACCCTTGGCGGGCTGTCCCACGCCATTGAGGCGCAGGACTTGACCGGCGAGATCACGCTGGGGCTGGATCGCAGCGTCCGGGCTGCAACAGTCGATATGGCCGACGCCCGGTTCGACCCGGCCCTGGGCCTGTCCGCACTTGGCCCCCTGACCGCCCGCCTGACCCATGTCGAGGATGCGCGCTATGACATCGCGCTGCAGGCCGATGCGCTGGACCTGCCGCCGCTGCCACTCTTTGCCGATCCTGACAGCGCGGATCTGACCGGGGCGCTGCGCCTCGCAGGGCAGATCACGCTGACTGAGGCACTGCAGATCGGCGCGCCCGCCCGTGATCTGCGCCAGCTGGACCTGTCGGACATGGTGCTGCAACTGGGCGATCTGGATATCGGCCTGTCAGGCACGGTGGACCGCGATACCACCGGGCTGCTGGACGGGACGATCCGGCTGCACCTGTCGGATTGGCAGGTGCTGCACCGGCTGCTGCGCGAAACGGGGTTGCTCTCACCGGATGAGGCGCAACTGGCTGCCATGCTGTTGGGATCGCAGGCCGAGGCGGGTGGCACCGCGATCACGCTGGACCTGACCCTGACCCGTTCGGCGCTGGCCTTTGGCCCATTCACGCTGGTCCAGTTACCGCCGCTGTAACCAGCGGCGGTGAATCATATGCGCGACCGGCACCGCCGCAATCGCGCCCACGGCATTCGCCAGCATGTCGTACCATTCGAACCCGCGCCCGAAATAGGGCTGGATCCCTTCCAGCAACGCCCCGTAGCCAATGGCCAGCGGCACGACCCAGACCCACCAGCGGGGCCGGACACTCAGGATCGGCAACACCAGCGCAAAGAACAGCAGGAAATGCGCCACCTTGTCGATGAAACCCGGCGCGGATGAGGGCGCTTCGGGCGATGGAATCAGCAACAGCACCAGCACGACAAGCGCCAGCACCGCTGATCCCGTCGCCCCATACACCATTCGCCTGCGGTATTCTGCGCGCACTGCCCCTGCCCCTTGCCTGACGGTCTGCTGACCGCCTGCCCTTGCACGACCGTGCGGGGGGTTCAAGCAGGAACTGCGGCAGGCTCGGCCCGGTGCATCTGTGCGCGGATCCGCGCCATGGCGCGGTCTTCCAACTGGCGCACACGCTCTTTCGAGATGCCCAGATCGGTGCCGATCTCTGACAGCGTGCGGGGCGTGTCCTGCAGATGCCGTTCTGCAATGATGCGCTGTTCGCGCTCGGGCAATGTGCGCACGGCATCATGCAGAAGCTGGCGGCGGTGATCCAGTTCCATCCGGTCCAGCACCGTGCTTTCCGTGGCCGCGCCATCATCCTCGATCGCATCCAGCCATTCGCGCCCGTCCTCGCCCTCGGATTGGGGGGTGTTCAGCGACAGGTCCTGCCCGGCCATCCGGCCCAGCATGATCTCGACCTGGTGTTCGGGCACATCCAGTTCGCGCGCGACCTGGGCCGACAGCGCCTCGCGCCGGATCTCGCCATCTTCCAGCTTGGCCAGTGTCTTGCGCAGATGAAAGAACAGTTTCTTCTGGTTGGCATTGGTCGCGGTGCGCACCACCGACCAGTTGCGCATGACATATTCCTGCATGGAAGCGCGGATCCACCAGGCCGCATAGGTCGAGAAGCGCGCGCCATTCTCGGGGTCGAACTTCTCGGCGGCGCGCATCAGGCCCAGATTGCCCTGCTGGATCAGGTCATCCATACCGATCCCGTAGCGGCGAAACCGCGTGGCCACCGAAATCGCCAGCCGACCGTAAGCCGTGATCAGCCGGTGCAGCGCCTGTTCATCGCGATGATCGCGCCAGGCGATGGCCAGTTGCAGTTCGGTATCGGCGGCCAGCAGCTCGCGCGACATGGCGTTACGGATAAAACGGCTTGTATGCGGGTCTCGGGGTGTCATGGTAACCTGTCCAGATAGCAGCGAGTCGATATTGTTTCGAATCGCTATCACTTTGCGCGGCAACTTGTCAATCACGACAAGCAGGACTATCTGGCCCGGCATGAGTGACACGACCGCCCCCACAACGCCCGATCTGGCCGATCTGATCGTGCATCTTGCCCGACTGGGCCAAAGCGCGGCCTCCACCCGGCTGACGGCTGCGCAATGGACAGCGCTGCGCTATTTCGCGCGCGCCCGCCGCCCCTCGCGCACGCCATCCGCGTTTTCCTGCTTTCACGCCACCACGCGGGGCACGGCCTCACAGACAGTGAAATCACTGGTGGCGATGGGGCTTCTGGCGCGGGACAGCCACGGCACTGACGGGCGCAGTACGCTGCTGGATGTGACAGAGGCCGGACATGCGATGCTGCGCATGGATCCGCTGGAGGATCTGCGGCATGTCCTGGCAAAGCTGGACCCCGAGCAGCGCGCCGCGATGGGCGCGGCACTGCGCCAGGCGGTGGGTGAGATGGCGCAACTGCGCGAGGTTCCGGTCTTTGGCAGTTGCGTGGATTGCATGCATTGCGACCGCGGCCCGCAGGGCGTGATCTGCCGCAAATCGCAGAACATGCTCGATGCCGAAGAGATGGCGTCCTTCTGCGTCGAATTCCGCCCGGTGAGCCTGCGGCAATAGGCGGCGTTACGCCGCCGCCAATTGCTCCAGCGCCTTGTCCAGCCGCGCGATATCCTCGCGCAGCACGTCGGCGCGGTCCTCGGTCTCGGTCACGACCTCTTCAGGGGCCGAGGCGCGGAATTTCGGGTTGCGCAAGCGCCCCTCGATCCCGCCCAGTTCCTTGCGCGCCTTCTCGGCGGTCTTTTCCAGCCGGGCGCGTTCGGCGGCAATGTCGATCACCCCTTCCAGCGGCAGGCCAAAACTGCCCCCTTCAACCGTCACAGTGATGGACCCGCGCGGCAGCGCCGCTGCCTGCTCCAGCGACGCGATCCGCGCCAGCCGCATCACCAGCGCCTGATTGCGCGCCAGCGCGGCCTGCCCGGCCGCATCCAGATCCAGTTGCACCATGTTCAGCTTCAGCCCGACCGGCACCCGCAGCTGCGACCGCGCCGAGCGAATGGTCTCGATCAGCGAAATCACCCAGCGCATTTCGCGCATGGCATCGGGATCGGCCAGCTCCGCGCCGTGGTCCGGCCAGTCGGCATGGGCACACAGCGTGTCGCGCCTGCCAGTCAGGCCCCAGAGTTCCTCGGTCACAAAGGGCATGAAAGGATGCAGCAGGATCATGCACTGATCGAGCACCCAGGCCATGGTGGCGCGGGTTTCCGCGGCATCCTCGCCATCCAGAAGCGGTTTGGCGAATTCCACATACCAGTCGCAGACCCGGCCCCAGACAAAGGCATAAAGCGCACTGGCGGCATCGTTGAACCGGTATTCCGCCAGCGCCGCATCGACCGTTTCGCGTACACGCGCGGTTTCCGCGATGATCCAGCGATTGACAGTCGCTTGCGGGCGCGGCGGGGCGGATGTGCTGTGCCCCTCCCACACGCCGTTCATCTCGGCAAAGCGGCAGGCATTCCACAGTTTCGTGGTGAAATTGCGATAGCCCGCAATGCGTTGCGTGTCGAGTTTCAGCACACCGCCCAGGCTCGCCATGGCCGCATTGGTGAAGCGCAGCGCATCGGCGCCGTATTCGTCGATGATCTCCAGCGGGTCGATGACATTGCCCAGGGATTTCGACATCTTCTTGCCCTTGGCGTCGCGGACAAGGCCATGCAGATAGACCTCGCGGAAGGGGATTTCTTCCACGACCGCAAGCTGCATCATCATCATGCGGGCGACCCAGAAGAACAGGATGTCCTGCCCGGTGACGAGCACGCTCGTCGGGAAATATTTCTGCAATTCCTCGGTCTGTTCGGGCCAGCCCAGCGTGCCGATGGGCCAGAGGCCGGAGGAGAACCAGGTGTCGAGGACGTCGGGGTCGCGGGTAAGGGGCTTTCCCGGGGCCATGGCCTGCGCCTCAGCCTCGGTTGGGGC
>PWWF01000015.1 GCA_003561595.1 Paracoccaceae bacterium
AGGAGCGGATCGCCGAGTTACAGGCCGAGTTTCAGGAATTGCAGGCGCGCGTGAATGAAATCCGCGCCCGCGACCGCGCCTATACCGTGACGCTGGAAGAGGTGAACGGCCAGACCATCAATCCCGAAATCAGCCAGCTTGTCCGCTATTTCCCGGCCAATACGCTGAGCGTGGTCGACAAGGTCCGCATCTATGTCGCGCGCTGGTGGGAATTCGTCTCTGCCGAACCGCGCGAGGCCAATACCCAGGGCGGTGTGATGCCCGCGATCTTTGGCACAGTGGCGATGACGCTGCTGATGGTGGTGTTTGTGGCGCCTTTCGGTGTGATCACCGCGCTTTACCTGCGCGAATACGCCAAACAGGGGCGGGTTACGTCGATTGTTCGTATTTCCGTCAACAATCTGGCCGGTGTGCCCAGTATTGTTTACGGCGTCTTTGGTCTGGGCTTTTTCGCCTATGCGATGGGCGGCACGATTGACCAGCTCTTTTACCCCGAGGCCCTGCCCAACCCGACCTTCGGCAAGGGCGGGATCCTCTGGGCGTCGCTGACGCTGGCGCTGTTGACCGTGCCGGTTGTGATTGTCGCGACCGAAGAGGCGCTCTCGGCCGTGCCCCGGTCCATGCGCGAGGGCTCGCTGGCTTGCGGGGCGTCGAAATGGCAGACCATCCGCTATGTGGTGCTGCCCAAGGCGCTACCCGGCATCATGACGGGCATGATCCTTGCCATGGCGCGCGGGGCAGGCGAAGTGGCGCCCCTGATGCTGGTGGGCGTGGTGAAGCTTGCCCCCGCACTGCCGATTGACGGGTTTGCACCCTTCATCCATCTTGACCGCAGCTTCATGCATCTGGGCTTTCACATCTTCGATGTGGGCTTTCAGTCGCGCAACTCCGAGGCTGGCAAGCCGATGGTCTTTGTGACGACCCTTCTGCTGCTGGCCCTGATCGTCGTCATGAACGCGACGGCCATCATCATCCGCAACCGCCTGAAGCGTAAATACGCAACCGGCCAGTTCTGAGATACCCCCATGACCGATACACTCGAATTCGAGCCGACCGCCTATCACATCAAGAAATCCAACGAGGGCCCGGCGCTGGATATTGCCGATTTCAACCTGTGGTATGGAGAGAAACAGGCGCTGTTCGACAATAATCTGGAGATCCAGAAAGGGCAGGTGACAGCGCTGATCGGCCCGTCCGGTTGCGGCAAATCCACGCTTCTGCGCTGCCTGAACAGGATGAATGATCTGGTCGATGATCTGCGCATCGAAGGGCGGATCACAGTGGACGGGTTCGACATTTATGGCCGCGGCGTCGATGTGATCGCGCTGCGCAAGCGGATGGGGATGGTGTTCCAGAAACCCAACCCCTTTGCCATGTCGATCTATGACAATATCACCTACCCGCTGCGCGTGGACGGGGTGAGCAAGAAATCAATCCTGGATGAAACGGTCGAACGCGCGCTGCAGCAATCGGCATTGTGGAATGAGGTCAAGGACCGGCTGAATGACAGCGCATTGGGGCTGTCAGGCGGGCAGCAGCAACGCTTGTGCATCGCGCGCGCCGTCGCGTCGGACCCCGAGGTTCTGTTGATGGATGAACCCTGCTCGGCGCTTGACCCGATTGCCACGGCCCGGATCGAGGAGCTGATCGAGGAGCTGAAGGGAACCTATTCCATCGTGATGGTGACACACTCCATGGCGCAGGCGGCGCGGGTGTCGGATAATACGGCCTTCATGTATCTGGGCCGGCTGATCGAATATGGCGAGACTGACACGATCTTTACCAACCCCAGAAAGTCGCGCACCAATGATTATGTGACCGGGCGGTTCGGGTAACGGGATCTGGTGCCAGCCCGCGTGCGGTGTGCCGGGGCGCGTACGGGGTATTTGAGTATTTTTGGCAAGATGAAGACGGGTGCAGGACAGGTCGCTGACCGGGCGGGTCAGACCAGCTTGCGCCTGATCAGGTCCTGTGCAGTGGCGAGAAGCGCGTCAGCGGGCGGGGTGAAGCGGATATCCATGTCCCGCTCGGCTGGCTGTGCAGAAAGCTGCGGCGCGAACCCCAGGCTGGGGGTGATCGAGCGCACCTCGCTATCCCAGAGCGCGGCAATCCGCATCATCAGGTTCGGGGCGGTGCGCGTGGCGATGCGCCGATCCGGGAAGTGGTGTTTGAGATGGGCGGCCATCTCGGCAAAACTCATGGTGCCGCCGCTTGCGATATAGCGTTTGCCAGCTGTGGCGGGGCGTTCCAGCGCCTGCAGATGCATCTGCGCGACATCGCGCACATCGACCATGGGCAGGCCGAAATCGGGCTGCATCGGGTCCTTGCCGGACAGGAACCGTATGACCAGAGACACCGAACTGCCGATGCGGTCATCAAGCAGCGGGCCCAGCACAAAGCCGGGATTGATGGTGGTCAGCGCCATCTCGGGCGCCTGTTGGGCCACGAAATCCCAAGCGGCGCGTTCGGCCATGGTTTTCGAGCGGTCATAGGCCGTCGCGCGCGGATGGGCAGGGTCGGTCCAGTCGCGCGCATCATATGTGCTGCGCCCTGATGGCAGATCGCAATGCATGATCGCCGCGATCGAGGATGTCAGCACCACCCGCGTCACACCCGCCGCCTGCGCCGCGCGCAGCGCGCGCAATGTGCCGTCCACAGCAGGGCGGATCAGGTCATCCTCATCCTCTGGTTGGGACAGCGGAAAGGGCGAGGCCGTGTGCACCAACGCATCCACCCCCGCCAGCGCGGTATCCCAGTTCGCATCCTGCGTCAGGTCCAGTTCAACGAACTCGAGGCGCGATTGCAGGATCTCGGGGTCAAGGAGGGGGGCGAGGGCGGCGCGGATATCATCCGCGCGCGCGGGATTGCGGATGGTTGCGCGCACCCGCCAGCCTGCGGCCAGCAGATGCTCGGCGATATGCTTGGCGATGAAACCGGACGCGCCGGTCAGAAGGGCCAGGCGGGACATGGCGATACCTCTCTCGAACTGGGCGACATGTGTCGCACAGCAGATAGCTCACGGCAATCGCGGGTCACGCAGAGGTGTCATTGCCCACGGACTGGCGCGCATCCGACAGGAATTCCAGCACCATGGCTGCGGTCCATGTGAACTGCCCGCCCCCCAGCGGCTGGCCGGTCAGCGGGTCGTAATATTCCGCGAAACCGCTGCTGCCGATCAGATCAAGGCTGGAGCGGGTGATCGCGGTGGCCGCCGCGCGTTCGCCTGCCCGGTCCAGCCCGTCGGCGATCATGTAATTCACCACCAGCCAGACCGGCCCGCGCCAGTAGCGCTGCGCGTCAAACCCTGGCGTGCCCGGCGCGTGGCTGGCCACGCGGTATTGCGTGCCATGCCCGTCGATCGTCGCGGCAATCCGCGCGGCCTTGTCCTGCGGGATGGGGGCAAAGGCAGGCAGCAACCCGCCCGAGGACGGGCTGTCGATCAGCACGCCGGTCGTGCGGTCCAGACACAGATACTGGCCGCGCGCCTCTGACCACAGATGCTCCAGTGCCTGCAACCCGGCGCGCGCAAAGCCGCGATTGGCGGCCGCGATATCTGCCGCGCCCAGTTCCTCGGCCAGATCCGCGAGATCGAGGCAAGAGCGGATCAGGATTGCATTGAACCCCGGATCCACCACCTGAAAGGGTGAGGCGTCATGCAGATCTTCGGTCGCCCAGCCAAGGCTGCGAAACCGTTCGACCAGCCAGATATAGCGGTCATACTGGTCCTTGGTGGGCCGATGCGCGGGATCGGCATGCTGAGTGTCGCGCCGGGTATAGGGCGCGATGCCGCTTGTCGGCACACGCTCGAACGGCGCGTCCCAGTCCACGGAATTGTCGCGCCCCGATTCCCACGGGTGGATGATCGCCACCAGCCCCGTGCCTTTGGGGTCGCGCGTGGCGTGAAACCAGCGATGCCAGGCGGTGATCTTGTCCAGAAGCGGGCGGGCGCGGGCGCGCAGATCGGGCGCGCTGTCCAAAAGCCTGCGCAGTGCAAAGCCCGCGACCGGGGGCTGGGTGATCCCGCTGGTGGGCACCGGGCGGCCACAATCCCAGACATCGGGGCCGGGGAAATACCCCTCATCGCGCAGGTGAAAGATGATATGCGGCACCATCCCGCAGGGCCATTGATGGGCGAACAGCGTCTCGATCTCGGTCAGGGCGCGCGCGGGGTCGAAATGGCGCTGGCCAAGCGCGGTCAGGCAGGAATCCCAGTTCCACTGGAACGGATAGAGCCCCTTGGTGGGCACAGTATAGCTGCCCCTGTCATTGATCCGGAGGATATCGGTGGCACGTTCATGCAGCGCTTGGGTCATTGGATGGCCTTGTGGGTGTCGGGATCAAACCAGCGGATACGGTCGGGAATGGGGGCAAGGGGTATCACATCTCCCGGGCTGATGGCACGGTCGCTTTCCAGCACGGCGCGAAAGGGCTGGCCCGCAACCTCGGCTGTGACCAGCGTATGCGGGCCAAGCGGTTCGACCACGCGCACTTCGGCATCCAGCCCGGCCTCTGCCGGGTGCAGGTCCTCGGGGCGGATGGCGAATTCGGCGGCCTCCACCTTTGGCCCGTCAAAGACCTGTCCTGCCACCTGCCAGCGGCCATCGCCCGTGCCCTGCGCGGGCAGGAAATTCATCGGCGGGTTGCCGATAAAGCTGCCGACAAAGCGCGCGGCGGGGTTGCGATAGACCTGCGTGGGGCGGTCGGCCTGCACGATATAGCCGCCATTCATCACGCTGATCCGGTCGGCCAGCGACATCGCCTCGACCTGGTCATGGGTGACATAGATCGTCGTGGTCCTGGATTCCGCCAGCACGCCTTTCAGCTCGGCCCGCATCTCCAGCCGCAACAGCGCATCAAGGTTCGAGAGCGGCTCATCCATCAGAATGACATCCGGCTCCATCGCCAGGGCCCGCGCCACCGCGACCCGCTGGCGTTGCCCGCCCGACAGCTCGCCCGAATAGCGCTTCAAGAGCTGCTCGATATGCATGAGTTCCGCCGTGCGCGTCACCCGCCGCGTCACCTCGGCCTGCGGCAGTTTCGCCATGCGCAGGCCAAAGGCAATATTCTCGAACACGGTCAGATGCGGGAAGACGGCGTAGTTCTGAAACACCATCGCGATGCCGCGTTCGCGCGGCGGCAGATGATCGACGCGCCGGTCACCGATCCAGACCTCGCCCTGGCTCGGTGTCTCCAGCCCCGCGATGATGCGCAGAAGCGTGGTCTTGCCGCAGCCAGAGGCCCCCAGCAACACCATGAATTCCTGATCCGCGATGGTCAGGTCGACCGAATGCAGCGCCGTGAAATCCCCGAACTGCTTGGCCACACCCTTTATGGCAATCTCGGCCATTAGGCCCTCCTTGATTCAGCGATTCGCGATGCCCCACATCGCGAACAGATATTTGCGCACGGCAAAGATGAAGATCAGCGCCGGCAGCACCAGCGCCGCCCCGCCCGCGAATTTCAGCGGCAGCGGCGAGACATTGAGCGATTGCAGCAGGAACGCGGTCAGCGTGCGGTTCTCGATGGTCAGAACGGCGGCGGCAAACACCTCGTTCCACGAGATGACAAAGGCAAAGACCGCGCTGGCCGCGATCCCCGGCAGTGCCAACGGCAGCACAACTTTCACGAAGGCCTGAAACCGCGTGCACCCCAGCGTCCATGCCGCCTCTTCCAGCTCCACCGGGATGCCGGAGAACAGCGAATAGGTGATCAGCACCGCAAAGGGCAGCGCCAGCATCGCATGAACCAGCGCAAGCCCCAGCACCGTGTCATCCAGTCCCGTGCGGATGAACATGACCGCAAGCGGCAGCGCCAGCAGCGGCAGCGGAAAGGCGCGGGTCATGATGACCAGCACGCGAAAGAACTCCTTGCCCGGAAAATCGAAGCGCGACAGCGCATAGCCCGCTGGCGCACCCATGCCGATGGACAGGATCATGGTCAGCACCGCCACCTTGACCGAATTCCACAAGGCCCGCGTCACGCCCTGAAAATTCCAGAAGAACTGCAGCGAGGCCATGTCGAAACTGGGCCAGAGCCGCTTGGGAAAGCTCGTCACCTCGGACGGGGCCGAAAGGGCATTGACGAACAGGAACCAGATCGGCACCAGCACCCACAGGACCAGCAGCCCGATCCCCGCCCAGAACAGGAACCGTCCGGCGCGCCCCACCTCTTCGGGACGTGGCGCGGGGGGTGTCACATCACTCATATCCGCGCTCCTTTCGGGACGTGCAGCAGCCGCAGGACCACCAGCGAGAACGCGACCGACAGGCCCAGAATGACCATCGCATAGGCCGCCGCGACACCCCGGTCCTGCAACTGGAACTGCCACTGAAAGGTCTCGCCCATCAGGACCGGCAGGGTCGTGCCGCCAAGGGCCACCACCACGGCGAACACCTCGAACGCCATCAATATGCGCAGGATCAGCGCGGTCTGCAGGCTGGGGCGCAACAAGGGCAGCGTGACCTTGATAAAGCGCTGCCAGCGGGTGGCGCCGAACACTTCGGCTGCCTCGTTATATTCCTTGGGGATCAGCCCCATACCGGCCACAATGATCACCATCATGATCGCAGTCGCGCGCCATATCTCGGCCAGACACACGGCCAGAAAGATCACCCATATGCTCTGATAGCCCAGGAACAGCCGCGGCTGATCGACCACGCCCATCGCATGCAGGATGGAATTCAGAAAGCCCGATTGCTCGAATATCGCCAGCCAGATCAGCCCGGCCGCCAGATCCGAGATCCCCAGCGGGATCGCGAATATGTACAACAGCCCCGAGCGCCCCGTCTTCAGCTTCTGCACCACCGAGGCCATGACCAGCGCCATCACCAGTTGCACCGGCACCACGATCGCTGTCAGCCAGATCGTGTTCCAGAACGCGCTGGAAAACTTCCAGTGCCCGGTCATGCGGCTGAAATTCTCGGTCGTCCATTCCCCGCCGCGTGTCATGCTTTCGACAATCACCAGCCCGAACGGATAGAAGAAAAAGACCAGCAGAAACAGCGATGCCGGCAACAGCAGCAGATAGGGCAGGGCACGCGGCATTGCGCCTCCTTTCGGCGGGGATCGAGGGACCCCCGGGCCTGATTTCATCTTGCCGAAAATACTCGCGGGGGGTCAGGGGGGCGGCAGCCCCCCTGCCTTGCTCAAAAAAGGACGGGCCTCAGTTTGCCGCCTTCAGTTCACGGGGCAGGCCCCGTCCGATGCCGCATCCGGCGCCCAGCAGGGGGCCTCGGCCTCCTCGATCAGGCGGCGCAGCGCATCGGCCTGATCATCCAGCACATCCGCAACGGGCTGGCCTGCCAGAACGATCCGCTCGAACGTGTCGGAATAGATCTGGTTGAACTGGCCCCCCAGCGCCCCCAGACCGACCGGCAGCAGCGCGGGCAGCGCATCATCCGCACCAGACATGGCCGAAATGGCAGCGCCCGCCGCCTGCACGGATGCGGGCATGTCATCGGGCAGATCGACATCGATCACCGGAAAGAAATTGGTCGCGCGCAGCGTGGCGATCTGGGTCTCGGGCTCCAGCAGGAAATTCACCAACTCAAGCGCGGCGTCCATATCCGGCGCCGTCTCGGGCACCGCGACACCGGCCAGAACCGGCATGAACCCGCGACCCTCCGGCCCGGCAGGGGCGGGGAAGGCCACGAAATCATCGGGGCGTTCATTGAACGCATCGGCCAGCCGCGCCGTGTGGTCGAACACCACCCAGGCATCGCCCGAGATCAGCTGTTCCTGCATGAAGCTGAAATTGGTCGAGGCCGGGTTGGTATGTTCCCACAATTGCAGGAACGTCTCCCACGCCTCAATCGCGCCTTCGGACCGGAATTCGGTCACCATGGAGCCCGTGTAGGAGGGCAGCAGATACCCCTGAAAGAAGCGGTGCTTCAGCCCTTCGGGGCCTGCGGGAAAGCCGAAGCGCGGCGCGCCGCTTGCCTCGTGCATATTTGCGGCCCATTCGACCAGTTCATCATAGCTCAGCGCCATCAGATCAGCGCCTTCGGGCAGATAGTCCAGCGCGTCATTATGCGCGGCCATCA
>PWWF01000323.1 GCA_003561595.1 Paracoccaceae bacterium
AATCGGTGGACCCGGCCAGCGCGTCATTGGGCCGTTTCATGCCGTTTTCCATGAAATACATACCTGCCGCCTGCAGGTCCTTGGACGCGGCCTTCAGCGGCGTCAGAAACCCGTCCAGCCGCTCATCACCCGAATTCTCCTTGATGAAGCCTTTCACCAGATCAAAGAACGCCATGACGTGCTTGCCACCATCGGCGGCCAGCTTGCGGCCGACCAGATCCAGCGCCTGAATACCGTTCGCGCCTTCATAGATCATCGCGATCCGTGCATCGCGCGCGAATTGGGACATGCCCCATTCCTCGATATAGCCATGCCCGCCATAGACCTGCTGGGCCTGCACGCTCATCTCGAAGCCCTTGTCGGTCAAAAACCCCTTGATGACCGGCGTCAGCAGCGAGATCAGGCCATCGGCCTCCTTGTCTTCCATCCGATGCGCACGGTCGATCAGGCTCGCGCCCCACAGGGTAAAGGCCCGCGCCCCTTCGACGAAGCTCTTCTGGTCCATCAGCATGCGGCGTATATCGGGGTGCACCAGCAGCGGATCGGCCGGGCCATCAGGGTTCTGCGCGCCCGTCACGTCGCGGCCCTGCAGCCGGTCCTTGGCATAGGCCAGCGCGTTTTCATAGGCGACGGCCGCCTGCGCATAGCCCTGCAGGCCGACCCCGATCCGCGCCTCGTTCATCATGGTGAACATCGCGCGCATGCCCTTGTGCAGATCGCCCAGCAGATAGCCGGTCGCCTCGTCATAATTCATGACGCAGGTGGCGTTGCCGTGAATGCCCATCTTCTCTTCGATCTTGCCGACGCTGACACCATTACGCGCGCCGGGCGTGCCATCCTCATTCACCAGGAATTTCGGCACGATGAAAAGCGAGATACCCTTGGTCCCCTCGCCCCCGCCCGGTGCCTTGGCCAGCACCAGATGGATCACATTCTCGGCCATGTCATGATCGCCCGCCGAGATGAAGATCTTCTGCCCAGAGATCTTGTAGCTGCCATCATCCTGCGGCACGGCCTTGGTGCGCATCAGCCCCAGATCGGTGCCGCAATGCGGCTCGGTCAGGTTCATGGTGCCGGTCCAGTCGAGCGAGACCATCCTGGGCAGATAGGTCGCCTTCTGATCGTCCGATCCATGCGCCAGAATCGCCGAGATCGCGCCATGGGTCAGGCCCTGATACATGTTCAGCGCCATATTGGCCGACACGAAAATCTCGCCCACGGCCGAACCCATCAGATAAGGCAGGTTCTGGCCGCCGAATTCCTCGGGCAGGTCCAGCCCGTTCCAGCCGCCGTCCTTGATCTGCTCGAACGCCTCCTTGAACCCCTTGGGCGTGTAGACCACGCCATTTTCCAGACGGCAGCCTTCCTGATCGCCCGACTGGTTCACTGGCGCCAGCGCGCCCTCGGCCAGTTTCGCGGCTTCATCCAGGATGGCGGCGGTAAAATCCGCCTCCAGATCGGCATAGCCGGGGATGTCGGATTCGGTGATCTTCAGCAGGTCATGCAGGACGAATTGCAGGTCCTTGGTGGGTGCTGTGTAGCTGGGCATTCTCTCTCACTCCCGTTTATTCGGCGGCCTTGGGGCGATCTGCATTGCGCAGAACATTCTCACCCCAGGCGAGTTCCTGTTTCAGATCGGCAATCGCCTCATCCAGTTCGGCGCGCTGCTGTTCCATATCGGACAGGCGCTCGCGGGCGATGTCATAGGTCTTGCGCAGCTGCTTCAACTCGCTGTCATCGCGGTCATACATGTCCAGCAGCTGGCGGATTTCCTCCAGGCTGAAGCCGAAGCGCTTGCCGCGCAGAATCAGCTTCAGCCGCGCCTGATCGCGGCGCGAGAACAGGCGGTGCTGCCCGTCGCGTGCGGGAAACAGCAGCTCCTTGGTTTCATAAAACCGCAGCGTGCGCGGTGTGACACCGAACTCGGCGCACATCTGGCGTATGGTCTTCGTGTCCTCCGACATGAAAGCGCCTTTCTGATCAGGTTGCTCTCAATTCCTGAACAGAACGTATCAAAGTTGACGTGAAGGTAAAGTTAAACGCCGCGTCACGGGCCGATATGACGCCGCGTTCAGTCAGATGTGATCAGACCATCGGCCTTGGCGCGTAATTTCTGCAGATCCTCGATCGTGCGTTCCAGTTCCTCGGCCTGCGCCTGCAGCGCATCAAGCTGACGGTCGGCCAGTTCGACAAAGGCGCGCAATTGCGGCTGGGTGCCCTCGGTCTCGTACATTTCCAGCCATTGGCGGATTTCCTCAAGGCTGAACCCGAACCGCCGCCCCCGCATGATCAGCGTCATGCGCGCCACTTCGCGCGGGGTGTAAAAGCGGTTGCGCCCTTCCTTTTCGGGGCTGAGCAGTTCGATATACTCGTAATATCGCAGCGTGCGCGGCGTCACATCGAATTTGGCGCACATCTCCTTGAAACTCAGCCGTGTCGTGCTCATCCCGCCTCTCCCGGAAAGTGCTGTGACCATAATGCTAGGCGGCCCATAGCAAAGATGCAAACGATCAGACGGGTTGCCATTGCCGCGCGTTCCGTCGCAGATAGGGCGACAAAGTGACCGACAGGCCCGCCCCCCATGTCCGACCCCACATCCGACCCCACACCGCGCAGCTTTATCAATGCCCTGCCCTTTGCCCATGCGCTGGGCATGGTGCTGGAACATGTGGGCGAGGGGCGTGCGCGCATCTCGATGGACTGGGACCCGCGCTTTGTGGGCGACCCGACAACCGGCGTGATCCACGGGGGCGCCGTATCCGCGCTGATGGATACATGCGGGGGCGCGGCGGTCATGTCCTGCCCCGGTGCGCTGACCACCGCCACGATTGACCTGCGCATCGACTATATGCGCGCGGCCACCCCCGGCCAGCGCATCACGGCCCAGGCGCATTGCTACCATGTCACCCGCAATGTGGCCTTCGTGCGCGCCACCGCCCATGACGCCGATGCCGAGCACCCCGTCGCTGCCGCCACCGGGGCCTTTACCTTTACCCGCAAGGAGGATCGGTGATGCCCCCACCCGAACCTGTCCAAGAGGTCAAGCACCGCCGCGATACCGCCCTGCGCAGGCTGGTCGATGCGATCCCCTATGCCGGGTTTCTGGGGATCGGCTTTCAGCGCCACGGGGATGAACTGACCGGCGTGCTGCCCTATGACGACATGCTGATCGGCAACCCGGTCCTGCCTGCGCTGCATGGCGGTGTGATCGCCTCGTTTCTGGAGGTGACGGCAATTGTCGAGCTGAGCTGGGCCATGCTGTGGGAAGAACTGGAATCGGGGCGGCTGACGCTGGACACGCTGACCGAGACGCCGCTGCGCCTGCCCAGGACGATTGATTTCACGGTCGATTACCTGCGCACCGGGCTGCCGCGCGACGGCTATGCGCGCGCCCGCGTCAACCGCTCGGGGCGGCGCTATGCCAGCGTCCATGTCGAGGCCTGGCAGGACAATCGCGCGCGGCTGTTCGCGCAGGCGACGGGGCATTTCCTGATGCCGCAGCGCGACCATGGCTGACACACCCGCTCTGAGCGACCGGCGCATCCTGAAAATCGCCATTCCCATCGTGCTGGCCAATCTGTCGGTGCCGATCCTTGGCGTGGTGGATACCGGCGTGGTCGGCCAGTTGGGAGAGGCCGCGCCCATCGGCGCCGTGGGGCTGGGCGCGATCATCCTGGCCTCGATCTACTGGATCTTCGGATTTCTGCGTATGGGCACGACCGGGCTGGTGGCACAGGCCACAGGCGCGGGCGATCTCGCGGAAAGCGGCGCGATCCTGACGCGCGGCATCATGATCGGGCTGGCCGCAGGGCTGGTGATGGTCGCGGGTCAGGTCGGCATTACCTGGGCGGCCTTTCGCATCGCCCCCGCCAGCCCCGAGGTCGAGGCACTGGCGCGCGATTATCTGGCCATCCGCATCTGGGGCGCGCCCGCAACGATCGCACTATACGCCATCAATGGCTGGCTGATCGCGACCGAACGCACGCGCAGCGTGCTGGGGCTGCAATTATGGATGAACGGGCTGAATATCGCGCTGGACCTGTGGTTCGTGCTGGGTCTGGGCTGGGGCGTGCAGGGCGTGGCCATCGCCACGCTGATCTCTGAAATGACGGCACTGGCACTGGGCCTGTGGCTGTGCCGCGCGGCCTTTGCAGGCGCGCAGTGGCGCGACTGGCCGCGCGTGTTCGACCGGGCACGCCTGAAACGCATGTGGGTGGTCAATTCCGATATCATGCTGCGCACCATCGCGTTGCAGGCCGCGATGACGGGGTTTCTGTTCGTGTCCGCCGGGTTTGGCGATGTGACGCTCGCGGCCAATCAGATCCTGTGGCAATTCATGCTGCTGACAGCCTATGCGCTGGACGGCTTCGCCTTTGCCGCCGAGGCGCTGGTGGGCAAGGCCGTGGGCGCGAAATCACTGACGATGATGCGCCGCGCGGGGCTGCGCGCCTCTGGCTGGGCGCTGGGGCTGTCATTGGTGATGGCGCTGGGGTTTCTGGTGCTGGGGCCGCTGGTCATCGACCTGATGGCAACGGATGTCGCAGTGCGCGCCGCTGCGCGGGACTATCTGCCCTTTGTCGTGGTGCTGACCGTGCTGGGGGTCGCGTGCTACATGCTGGATGGGATCTTCATCGGCGCGACCGGCACGCGCGAGATGCGCAATACCGTCATCCTGTCGGTCGCGATCTATTTCGCGGTGATCTGGGCGCTGGTGCCAGTCTATGGCAATGTTGCGCTCTGGTCGGCCTTTGCGCTGTTGAATGTGCTGCGCGGGGTGTTCCTGTGGCTGTTCTACCCCGGCCTGGAGCGCCGGGTTGCCGCCGCGCAATAAGGGGCGCTGCCCCTTTAGCCCCGGCGTGTTAGCGGCCAGAATATGATTACAGCCACTCTTCCCGCCCGGTGCTGATGACCTCGGAAATGGTCGCGACCCCGTCGCGATCCATCAGATCGAGCAGCCCCTGGTTCAGGCGCGGCACCAGCGACAGCCCCTCATAGACCAGCCCGGAATAAAGCTGCACCGCCGTCGCGCCCGCGCGGATCTTGGCATAGGCCTGAGCGGGCGTGCTGATCCCGCCCACACCCACCAGTGGCAGTTTCCCATCCGTCAGCTTTGACAGGCGCGCCAGCACGCGCGTGGACATATCGAACAATGGGGCACCCGAAAGGCCCCCTTTCTCGTCTGCATGTGCACTTTTCAGGGATGGGCGTGTAATCGTGGTATTGGTCGCGATGATCGCATCGACCTGCGCGGCCAGCGCAACATCGGCAAGCTCCGACAACTCGCCCGCATCCAGATCCGGCGCGATCTTGAGGAAGACAGGGATCGGGCGGGCCAGCGCGTCGCGCGCCTGCATGACGCCGGCCATCAGCGCGGCCAGCGCCTCGGCCCCCTGCAGATCGCGCAGCGCCTCGGTATTGGGGGAAGAGACATTGACGGTCGCGAAATCCAGATGATCGCCACAGCGCGCCAGCACCTGCGCGAAATCCGCGGCGCGGTCGGCGCTGTCCTTGTTGGCCCCCAGATTCAGGCCCAGCACCATCCCGCGCGGACGCGCGCGCAGGCGTCCAGCAATGGGCTCGGCCCCGTCATTGTTGAACCCGAAGCGGTTGATGACCGCGCGGTCCTGCGGCAGGCGGAACAGACGCGGGGGGGCGTTGCCCTCTTGCGGGCGGGGGGTGGCGGCGCCCACCTCGACAAAGCCGAAACCCGCCCGCGACAGCGCGTCCAGCGCCACGGCGTTCTTGTCGAACCCGGCCGCCAGCCCGACCGGATTGGGCAGATCAAGCCCCGCCAGCCGCACCTGCAACCGGTCCGAGGTGACCGGCGCGGGCAGCGGCGCCAGCCCCGACCGCAAGGCACGCAGCGCGAGCCCATGCGCGCGCTCGGGCTCCAACTGGCGCAGAACGGCCAGCCCGGCGCGTTCCAGCACGCTCAAACCAGCCCCTCGGGGAAAATATGGCCCGACGCGCCCAAGGGCAGCGATTTGTCCCAGACCACATCGCTCAGCCGCATCGGACGGTAGAGATGCGGGAAAAGCGCGCCCCCGCGCGAAGGCTCCCACCGCAGCGCATCCCCCAGCGCCTCGGCCTCGGACGCGACCAGCACAAGATCACTCTCATCCCGAAAATGGCGCGCGGCGGTTTCCAACACCTGTTGCGCAGTCGAGAAATGAATGAACCCATCGGCGCGATCAACCGGCGCGCCCAGCGTGCTGCCGTCGCTGCACAGCGCATCCCATTCGGGACGGCGGAAAATCTTGTAGATCAACATGGATCTCGTCTTGCCCAATGCACCGCGCCGCGTCAATGGCGCGTGCGCTGTCAGGACGCGTAGAGGTCCTGTTCCCAGAAGCTCTGTTCGCTGACCGGGTCCACCAGCAGCGTGATCGTGGCCCCGACCGGACCCACGCGCTCCAGATCCGAGCGTCGGCGATCCAGGCTTTTGCCCTCGGCGCCCGAGGCGTCGCGCCATTGGAGGCGAAAGTTGGGGTCCGTTTTCTTGCCCCCCGCCCCGGTAATATGCGCAACCACCTGCGCGCTGCGGCGCCAGAAATAGCGCGCCCCCCAGAGCGCGAGGCCGAGGCTGATCAGGGCGATGGCCCCGAAGATCAGGGCCGCCCCCAAGCCGTCGCCCCGATCGACCAGCACGCGCTCGGGGTCATCGGGCAGATAGCGGATTGTGACGGTATCGCCCGCGCGGACCCGGCCATGAAACACTGGCGAGACAGGCGTTCGGCCATGGATCACCTCGCCCTCGCGCGTCTCGAAGCCGTAGCCGACCCAGGGGGTGCGTCCGCTGGATTGCGTGCCCCGGATCTCGGGGTTGCTGATGACGGCCTGCGCCTCTACCCCGCGCGCGGCGAACAGGAGCGTCTCGCGCGCGCTGTTCAGGGCAACGCCGCCCGTGATCAGAGCGACCAGCAGCGGCACCAGCGCCATCCAGGCGTGCTGGCGCATGAGCAAGGTCAGGATTGGAACGTGTCGCGCGGTCATATGACCCCCTAGGTGTCGCTGATGATATGGTGCAGGTGCACAGGGCAAGCTGCCCAAGCGCAGGTCACATGGCGTAGAGGTCACGTTCCCAGAACGCCTGTTCGCTGACCGGATCGACCATGACGGTAATGGTGTCGCCCACGCGGGCATGAGCCATCAGCCACATGCGCCCCTGGTTGAGGCTTTCGCCCTCGGCCCCGGTTTCATCGCGCCAGTGCAGACGCCAGGATGCCGGTTCATCGCCGATCCTGGCCCGGGATGGCAGGTAATCCTGCACCTTTGCCTGTCGCGCCGCGCCCTCGCGCGCGGCCCGCAGCATCGCGGCAGTGCGGCGCCAGTAGCGGGGGATGACATAGCCGCTGACGCCCAGCGCAATAAGCGTAACGATGACCAGGGCCCGGATCAGGCCACCCTGATAGCTTGGGTCCAGCGAAACCTGGTCCGGATTGTCGGGCATGTACCGGATGGGCACAGTGTCGCCCCGGTTCGTGTTGCGGTAGAATGAGGCGGTCACACGCTCCTCGCCCTGATGCGTGGTCCCGTCTGCCGATTCGAACTCGTAATCGGCGAAATAGCTGCGTTCCCTGCGGGGGCTGCCATCGGATGACGTTGTGCGCCTGACGCGTTCGCGCGTGTTGAGAATTCGCGCCTCTGTCTCGACCCCCTCGGTCTGGAAGGTTTGCTGTCGCTGCGACTGCACCAGAGCGAGCGTGCCTGCAATCAACGCGATCACAAGGGGAATGCCCGCCAGCCAGGCGCGCTGGCGCTGCAGGAGTAACAGGATTGAAATGCGCCGCTCGGCCATGCGACCTCCGTGCTGTGTTTGTATATGTTTTCCGTGGGTTAGCCTGCCCGATGCGCGGGCAGGACGCAACCGGGGCGGGCAGGGGCGACAGATCAGAGCGGGCCGGGCAGGCGTTCCTCGGACAAGAGCACATTGGCATCGACCGCCCCCACCCCCGGCAAGGTCATGATCCGGCGGCGCAGCACGCGCTCGAAATCCGGCAGATCACGGGCCACGACGCGCAG
>PWWF01000084.1 GCA_003561595.1 Paracoccaceae bacterium
AGATGCCGCGCCAATGGCGCAGCGTATCGGCCCAGGTCCGGGGCAAGGCGCGCAGGGTGGCCGTGTCGATCACCAATGCGCGCCAGTCGGGCATCGGCGGGGCAAGGTCCGGCAGCGCGGTGATCGCGAATATTTCCAGCGGCGTGCGCTCGGCCAGCCGCATATAGGCGCGTGCGCCGGGGTCAGTGACGATCAACCGCCCGCGCAGGTCGGCCAGTTCGCGCATCGGTTCGAGCGTGAATTGCGCGCGGGTCCCGATGCCGCGCGGAGCAAAGCCGCTCGGATCGGCAAAATGCGCGAACATGGCCTGCATCGCAGGGTCCGCGTCGAACTCAGCCGCGTTGCGCTCTTGCCAGCCCGCTTGCCGGTAAAGCCCGACAAACCCCAGACTGCCATCGCCGCGCGTGATGAAAGACGCCATGATATCGCGGGCTTTCAGCGTGGCCTCGGCCTGCCGGGAATGCGTGCTCTGATAGGTCTCGAACTCCGGGGCCTGTGCCTCGGCGAGGGTCATCAGCGTCAGCCGGTCGCGGGCATCCCCGGGTTTGTGCAGACATAGCGCAACGCGGCGGGCATCTATACCAAGGCCATCCAGCAAGGTCTGGAACTGCATGGCCCTACCCTTTCGGTGCCAGCAGCCGCAAGGCGGCGCGGATCAGGGCGGGGGTGTCGGCCTCGGGCGCGTTTGCCTGCGCCTCGGCCACTGCGCGGGCGGCGTCCGCTGGGGCATAGCCCAGATTGCCCAGCGCCGACATCGCCTCTGGCACGGCCTGCGCGGCGGCGGGTGCCTCTGCCGGGGCGGCGGTGCCCGCTTTGGGCGCGGGCAGTGGGGCCTCGGGCACCTCCTGGCGCGCGGTGGCGGGTGCGCCGCTTTGCACCCCCATCAGCGCGGGGGCCTTGTCCTTCAATTCATTGGCGATGCGCTGCGCCAGCTTCGGTCCGACGCCGGGGGCCTTGCGCAGCGCGCTGCTGTCGCCCAGCGCGATGGCGCGCGACACGCCCTCTGGCCCCAGCGCGCCCAGAATCGCCAGCGACGCCTTGGCCCCCACCCCCTGAACCGAGGTCAGCACGCGATGCCATTCCTTTTCCAAGAGCGTCGGAAAGCCGAAAAGCTGCAGCAGATCCTCGCGCACCACAAGGTCCGTATAAAGCGCCGCCACCTCGCCCGGGCCGGGCAGCGCCATCAGCGTGCGGTCCGAGACATAGACGATATACCCCACCCCGCGCACATCCAGCAGCACATGATCCTCGCTGCGCATGTCGATCACGCCGGTCAGCTTGCCGATCATCGCCCGCCCCCCGCCAGCGCCATGGAGCGCGCCGTCTGGCAGTGGAACGCGTGACAGATGGCGATGGCCAGCGCATCGGCGGCGTCGGGCCCGGCAATCGTGACGCCGGGCAGTTGCATCCGCACCATGTGATCGACCTGTTCCTTGGCGGCCTTGCCCACACCCACCACGGCCTTTTTCACCGCATTGGGGGCGTATTCGCCCACGTCCAGCCCGGCCTGCGCGGGCACAAGCAACGCGATCCCGCGCGCCGATCCCAGCTTCAGCGTGGCGACCGCATCCTTGTTCACAAAAGTCTGTTCCACGGCCGAGGTCTGCGGCGCGTATTGCGTGATCACACGGGTCAACTGGTCGTGCAGATCCAGCAGCCGTGCGGCCAGCGTGGCCGAGGGGTCTGACCGGCAGACCCCGTTGGCGACATGGCGCAGGCGCACGCCTTCGGCCTCGATCACGCCCCAGCCCAGATTCCGCAGCCCCGGGTCAATGCCGATCACACGCATGGGCGCTCCTGCCTGATATTTCCTGCTCGGCCCCAGCGATAGCACGAAAAGCGAACATCTGCCAAGGCCCTGTCTGCGGTGCCCCAGCCTCAGCCATGCTGCAGGCGCATAATGGCTTTGCGTTTTATCATTCTACTCCTGCACAGATTTTATGCGTATCTGAGGGGCATCCGCATAACACATATGCGGAATGAAAACACTATCCCGATGGAGACCAAAATGACCTTCTACGCACAAAGCCGTATTCATACGGAGCAGGTGCTTGCCGGTTTCCAGGGCCTGTCGCTTGGCGCCTTGTTCGCCACCCTCAAGACCTGGAATGACGAGCGTATCACCCGCCGCGAACTCAGCGCGCTGACCGACCGCGAACTGTCCGATATCGGACTGCGCCGCTCGGATATCGACGCTGTCGCAAGGGGCCAGTTCTGACCGCGACCGCAGGTCGCGGCCTACGCGCCGCCAGTACTGTCACGCATCAAAGCCGCCCGTCCGGGCGGCTTTTCGTTTCTGGTGTTTTGGGTCAGGCGTCCGGGGCTTCGGGCACGGCAGAGATGGATGTGGCGACGCTGCCCTCCTCGGTCAGGAACGGGCGCAGCAATGCGGCAATCTCGCTCGAGACCGGATCGGGCATCAGCACGGACTGTATCAGCGAGCCGTCCTCCTGCACGGGCATGACGGGCGCCACGATCTGCGCATAGCCGCCCGGACCGTGCATCGCGATCATGAAGCTCTTGGTCAGCACCAGCATGACCGCAACCGCGATGACAGCCCCCAGCACCGCGCGCATCTGCTGCCACCGCCTTTCGCGACGCGCCTTGCGGATACGGGGGTCATTTTGCAGATGACGCAGGCAGACCTCATTGCGTCGTTGGTCAAATGCGGCTTTCTGATCCGGGGTCATGACATGGCCTCGATTGCTGCGCGGGGCATGGCCCGCAACCTATCCAGACAGTCAGTTAGCGCGCAAAGGCGGCGGAAATTTGGCGCAAGCGGGCTGAAAACATGCCTCACCCCGCAGGTTTGCGCAGTGTAAGCGTGGCCCAGTCACCGATATCCTCGCGCTGTTGCAGCACAAAACCCTGTTCGCGATAGGCGACCAGCACCGTCTCGGCCTGTTCGCACAGCAACCCCGACAGGATGACATGCGCCCCCTCGTCCGTCACACGCGCCATATCGGGAGCAAGTTCGATCAGCGGGCCCATCAGGATATTGGCAAAGACCAGATCATACGGGGCCGCCGCCTGCAATTCCGGGTGGTCGAAGCCCGTGGCCTCCAGACATTGGACGCGGTCGCTCAGGTCATTGGCGGCCAGATTGGCACGCGCCACATCAACCGCGATGGCATCAATATCGCTGGCCCGCATCAGCCCCGGCCAGATGCGCGCCGCCGCCATCGCCAGCACCGCGGTGCCACAGCCGATATCGACCACATTGCGCCCGCGAAACCCGTCCGTATCCAACCGGTCCAGCGCGCGCAGACAGCCCAGCGTGGTGCCGTGATGGCCGGTGCCAAAGGCCATGGCCGCCTCGATCAGCAGGCCGACGCGCCCCTCGGGCAGCTTGTCGGCATCATGGCTGCCATAGACAAAGAAGCGCCCGGCCTCGACCGGGGCCAGATCGCGGCGCACCTTGGCCACCCAGTCAATCTCTGGCAGTTCCGACAAGACGAAGGGGCGCGCATCAAAGGCACGCGCCAGAATCTCCAGGGCAATCGCATCGGGGGGGTCGGTGAAATACCCGCCCACTTCCCACAGGCCAGAGCCGTCTTCCAGCTCGAACACACCCACCCCCATCGGCTCGGGCTCCATGTTCTCCATGGCGTCCGAGAGCGCATAAGCCGCCTCTTCCGAGGACAGCTTGGTCAATGCGGTGAAAGTGGTCATGCGCGCGCCTGTATGAACGGGGGTTTCGGTCCCGATAGCGGCCCGCCCCACCGGGGTCAAGCACCCCAGCCTTTCCCAGCATATTGCGCGGCCCGGCCCCTGCGGGGCCGCGCGCGGGTGGGTGGGTGGGGCGTGCGGTCGCGCAGGGGCCGGGCCGCGCGCACAGTCCCTGACCCGGTGCTCAGGTCGTCAGGCCCACGGGGCAGGTCACGCCGGTTCCGCCGATCCCGCAATAGCCCTGCGGGTTCTTGTGCAGATATTGCTGGTGATATCCTTCAGCGAAATAGTAATCCGGCGCTGCGACAATTTCAGTCGTGATCGCCCCATAACCCGACGCCACCAGACGCTCGGCATAAAGCTGGCGGCTCGCCTCTGCCGCATCCTGCTGCGCGGGCGATGTGGTATAGATGCCAGAGCGGTATTGCGTGCCGCGATCATTGCCCTGCCGCATGCCCTGCGTCGGGTCATGCCCTTCCCAGAAATGGCGCAGCAGATCGTCGAAGCTCACCTGTGCCGGATCAAAGATCACGCGCACCACCTCATTATGGCCGGTCTGCCCGCTGCAGACTTCCTCATAAGTCGGATTGGGCGTGAACCCGCCCGCATAGCCCACGGATGTCAGCCACACGCCGGGGATCTGCCAGAAAATCCGCTCCACCCCCCAGAAGCACCCCATGCCGAAGATCACCTCTTCCATGCCCTCGGGCACGGGCGATTTCAGCGGGCGGCCGGAAATCGCGTGCGCGCTTGCCGTGGGGATCGGATCAGACCGTCCGGGCAGGGCCGCGTCAGGGGTGATCATGCGGGTCTTGTCAGTGCCAAGGGTGAATCCGAACATGGGCGCATCTCCTGTCTGTTGGGTCATACATAAACCCCGCAGCGCGTGCTGCAACGGGTCAGAAGAAACTCTGCGGGTCGATATCGACCGCCAGCCGCAGATCGCGGGTCAGCTTGTGGGGTGCCAGCCAGTCGGCCAGCGCGGCCTGCAACGGCGCGCCGCGCGGCGCCTTGACCAGCAACCGCACCCTGTGTCGCCCGCGAATACGCGCGATGGGCGCGGGCGCGGGGCCATAAACCTGCGCCCCGATCCGGCGCAGGGGGGTGTCCGCCTGCGCAAGCCGCTGGCCCAGTGCGAAACAGGCCTCCATCTCGGTGCCCGACAGGATGATCCCCGCCAGCCGCCCATGCGGCGGCATGCCCAGCGCTTCGCGCTGCGCCGATTCGCTGCGCCAGAAATCCTCCTCAGCGCCCGACAGGATCGCGCGGATCACGGCATGTTCGGGCTGACTGGTCTGCACCAGCGCCAGCCCCGGCCGCTTGGCCCGCCCTGCCCGGCCAGAGACTTGCCGCACAAGCTGAAACACCCGCTCGGCCGCGCGCAGATCGGACCCGGACAGTCCCAGATCGGCGTCGATCACCCCCACCAGCGTCAGCGCCGGAAAGTTATGCCCCTTGGCCACGATCTGCGTGCCGATGATGATATCAGCCTCGCCAGCCGCTATCGCGCCGATCTGCTCTTTCAGCGCGCGGGCCGAGGTGAACAGGTCCGAGGACAGCACCGCCACGCGCGCATCGGGCCAGAGGGCGCGCGCCTCTTCCTCCAGCCGCTCGACCCCGGGGCCGACAGGGGCCAGCCGGTCTTCGGCCCCGCAGGACGGGCAGGCAGTGGGGATGGGCGCAGTCGCCCCGCATTGATGGCAGACCAGCCGCTTCTGAAAGCGATGCTCGACCATGCGCGCATCGCAATCGCTGCATTCGATCTGATGCCCGCAGGCCCGGCAGACCGTCAGCGGCGCATAGCCCCGGCGGTTCAGAAACAACAGCGCCTGTTCCCCCGCCGCGATCCGCTGCGTGACAGCCCGCGCGAGGCTGGGAGAGATCCAGCGGCTGGCGGGCAGATCCTCGGCCCGCAGATCGATGGCGCGCATCTCGGGCAGGACGCTTTCACCAAAGCGCGCGGGCAGGTCCAGCCGCGCATATTTGCCCGAGTCCGCATTGGCCCAGCTTTCCAGCGATGGCGTGGCAGAGGCCAGGATCACCCGCGCGCCTGCGATGGCCGCGCGCAGCACGGCCATGTCGCGGGCGTGATACAGCGACCCTTCTTCCTGCTTGTAGGAACTGTCATGTTCCTCATCCACCACGATCAGCCCCAGATCGCGAAAGGGCAGGAACAGGGCGGAGCGTGCGCCCACGACAAGCTGCGCATCGCCCTGCCCCAGCATCCGCCAGCAGCGCCGCCGTTCGGTCTGGGTGACGCCCGAATGCCATTCGGCGGGCCGCGCGCCAAAGCGCGCCTCGACCCGCGCCAGAAATTCCGCGCTCAGCGCGATTTCCGGCAGCAGCACCAGCGCCTGCCGACCAGCGGCCAGACAGGTGGCCACGGCTTCCAGATAGACCTCGGTCTTTCCGGACCCGGTCACGCCCTTCAGGAGCGTCGTCCCGTAGCCGCCCGCGCGCTGGCCCGCGCGCAGCGCGTCTGCGGCGCGCGCCTGATCTTCGGTCAGATCGGGGCCGGGGCGGGGGGCATCCAGCCGCGGGTAGGGTTGATCGCGCGGCGCGTCACGCGCGACCAATGCGCCCGCGCGCTCCAGCCCCTGGACGACCGACGCGCTGACGCAAGCGGCCTGGGCCAGTTCGCCGGGTGCCAACCCGGCGCCCCCGAAAGCGTCAAACACCGCCAGCACCCGCGCGCGCGCCTCGGTCATGCGCGCAGGCGCGCCTTCGCCCCGGAACAGCAGCTTGCGCATCCCCGCCCCCTGCCCCAGCCCCGGCACGCGGGTCGCCAGTCGCAGCATCGCGGGCAGCGGCGTCATCGTGTAGTCTGCCGCGCGGATCAGGAAATCGCGCATTTCGCTGCGCATGGGCGCGGCATCCAGCACGCGGTGCACGCTGCGCAGCCGCGCCACCGGGAAGTCACCACCAGGTGGCCCCCAGACCACGCCCAGGACCCGACGCGGGCCCAGCGGCACCTCGACAAAGGCGCCGGTCCAGACCCCGCCTTCAGGGGCAAGATAGTCCAGAACCCGGTCAAGCGGCTCGGTCGTCAGCACGCCGCAGGGGGTGCCGGCATCATGGAATTCGGGCAGCATCTCGGGTATCGGGGCTTTCGCGACAGGCATGCATCCGGTATGACGCGCGCAACAAGGGGCTTCAAGCCAAAGGGGAGCGCCATGAAATTCTTTGTCGACAGCGCCTATGTCGCCGCCATCCGCGAATTGACCGAACTGGGGCTGGTGGATGGGGTGACGACCAACCCCTCGCTGATCCTGAAATCCGGGCGTGACATCATGGATGTCACGGCAGAGATCTGCGCGCTGGTCGGTGGCCCCGTCTCGGCCGAGGTGGTGGCGCTGGAGGCCGACGCGATGATCGCCGAGGGGCGCAAGCTGGCCGGGATCGCGCCCAATATCGCCGTCAAGCTGCCCCTGACATGGGAGGGGCTGAAAGCCTGCAAGGTGCTGTCGGGAGAGGGCAGGATGGTCAATGTGACCTTGTGCTTTTCCGCCCCGCAGGCGCTGCTGGCCGCCAAGGCTGGGGCCAGCTTCATCTCGCCCTTCATCGGCAGGCTGGACGACATGGCAATCGACGGGATCGACCTGATCGCGGATATCCGCACGATCTATGACAATTACGGGTTCGAGACGCAGATCCTCGCCGCATCCGTCCGCACGGTCAATCATGTGCTCGAGGTCGCGCGCATCGGGGCCGATATCATGACCGCCCCGCCCGAGGTCATTCGCAAACTGGCCGTGCACCCGCTGACCGATGCCGGACTGGCACAATTCCTCTCGGACTGGGAAAAAACTGGTCAAAAAATCCTGTAATTTGCTATACTCCGACCAATAACGGAAAAACCGGGCAGTCAACGGACAGGCAGACAGATGACAGAAGCAGCAGTAAAGGCCGATATGGCCGAGGAATTTCGTGCGCGTATCCTCGCGGATCCGGGGCTTGTCCTGGACGACAAGGATCTGATGCGCACGCTGGTCGCGGCCAGCGAAAGCGGCATGGGCGACAATATCGTGGACCTGCGCGGCCTGGCGATGGAGCGGCTGGAAGCGCGCCTGGACCGGCTGGAGGAAACGCATCGCGCCGTGATCGCGGCGGCCTATGAAAATCTGGCCGGCACCAACCAGATCCACCGCGCCATCCTGCGCATGCTGGACCCCGCGCAATTCGAGGACTTCCTGCACACGCTGGGCAGCGATGTGGCGCGTATCCTGAGTGTCGATGCCGTCAAACTGGTGCTGGAAAGCCCCGATACTGGCGCCGACCCCGCACTTGCGCGCATTTCGGATGTGCTGTGCGTGGTCAAGCCCGGCTTTATCGACAGCTACATGAGTTCCGGTCGCGGCCCCAGCACGCGCAAGGTGGTGCTGCGCCAGACGGTGCCGCAGACCGATGTGCTCTATGACGACAAGACCCCCGATCTGCGGTCCGAGGCCTGCATGCGCCTGGACCTGGGTCCGCAGCGGATGGCGGGCATGCTGGTCATGGCATCGGACAGCCCGCATATGTTCAAGCCCGGGCAAGGCACGGATCTGCTGTCCTTTTTCGCGGGCATTTTCGAGAGGTCCATGCGCCGCTGGCTGGCATGACCGCGGGCCCTCTGGCCCTGACGCCGGGGCTGCGCGACGCGCTGCAGGACTGGCTGGCGCGCCGTGCCGCATTGGATGGCGCATCGACCCACACGATAGAGGCATATCGTCAGGATGTGGCCGGGTTTCTGGGCTTTCTGGCCGGGCATCTGGGCGGAGCCGCCGGTGTGTCTCAGCTAGGCACGATCACGCAATCGGACATGCGCGCCTGGATGGCGTCCGCACGCAGCGAAGGGATCAGCGCGCGCAGCCTTGCGCGCAAACTCTCGGCGGTAAAGAGTTTCGCGCGCTGGCTGGCCGAACGCGAGGGGTTCGACATCTCGGCCATTCTGGCGGCGCGCGCACCGAAATACAGCCGCTCGCTGCCCCGCCCCATCAGCTCTGATGCCGCGCGCGAGGTGATCGCGACCGTGCCGATGCAGTCACGCACCGACTGGGCGGGCCTGCGCGACGCCGCTGTGGTGACGCTGCTTTACGGCTGTGGATTGCGCATATCCGAAGCGCTTGGCCTGACCGGGCGCGACCTGCCGCTGGGCGAGGCGCTGCGCATCCACGGCAAGGGCGGGCGCATGCGGCTGGTGCCGGTGCTGCCCGCCGCGCAAAAGGCGATGGCCGCCTATCTGCGCGCCTGCCCCCATGCCATGACCCCCGACGCGCCTGTCTTTCGCGGCATAAGGGGTGGCGCGCTGAACCGCCGCCACATCGCGCAGGTGCTGGAATCGGTGCGCCTGCAACTGGGGCTGCCCGCCAGCGCGACCCCCCATGCGCTGCGCCATTCCTTTGCCACGCATCTGCTGGCCGCAGGCGGTGATCTGCGCGCGATTCAAGAACTGCTGGGCCATGCCTCGCTCGCCTCGACCCAGGTCTATACGGCAGTGGATGCCACCCGCATGATGGACGTCTATGACGCCGCCCACCCCCGCGCGCGCCGCTGAGGGCCGGGCGATGGCGCGGCGCAACACCGGGCGTGACGCAACGCGCTTGTGCATTACATCGGGTTGCAATTCCGCACCTGTCTTGCAAAGCAGGCCGCGCGCCAGCCAGAGGACACAATTCGCGTGACACAAAGCATCAAGGCCTATGCGGTCCATCTGTTCACGGCCACCGGAGCAGTCTTTGCAATGCTGGCCCTGCTCGAGGCCGCGCAGGGCGACTGGGCGATGATGTTCCTGTGGCTGGTCGTGGCCTTTATCGTCGACGGGATCGATGGCCCGCTGGCGCGGCGCTACCATGTCAAGCAGAACGCGCGCACCATTGACGGGGTGCTGCTGGATCTGATCATCGACTATCTGACCTATGTTTTCATCCCCGCCTTTGCGCTGTTCCAGTCGGGGCTGCTGCCGGGCTGGACCGGCTGGATCGCGATTATCGTGATCACCTTTGCCTCGGTCCTCTATTTCGCCGACTCGCGCATGAAGATGCCGGATAATTCGTTTCAGGGCTTTCCCGCCTGCTGGAACATGGCCGCCGTGGTGATCTTTGCCGCCGAGCCCGGTTTCTGGATCATCCTTGCCATCGTGATCTTTCTGGCTGCAGCCATGTTCACGCCGCTGAAATTCATCCACCCGGTGCGTACGGCGCGCTGGCGCAACCTGTCGCTGCCAGTGGCGCTGATATGGACTGCACTGGCGGGCTGGGCTGCGCTTAGCGGGTTCGAGCAGCCGCAGGCGGTCACGCTGGGGCTGATCGTGACCAGCTTCTATCTGGGGCTTGTGGGCATCGTGCAGCAAATGGTGCCCGCGCGGGCGTGACGGGCATTCGCGCTTGCACATGGGCCAGCGCGCGATATGGTCGGGCGCGATCCGAGGGATCGCAACAGGACAGGAGCAGACGGGATGGACATCAGGACTGTCGGCGTGGTGGGTGCAGGCCAGATGGGCAACGGGATTGCCCATGTGTTCGCGCTGTCTGGCTTTGACGTGGTTCTCAATGACATCTCGACCGACGCGCTGGACAAGGCCGTGTCGCTGATCGACCGCAATATCGAGCGTCAGGTGTCGCGCGGCAAGGTCTCGGCCGAGGACAAGGCCACCGCGATGGGCCGTATCACCACCACCACCAAGCTGCCCGATCTGGGCCCCTGCGATCTGATCATCGAGGCCGCGACCGAGCGCGAGACGGTCAAGCAGGCGATTTTCGAGGATCTGCTGCCCCATATCCAGCCGCATACGATTCTGACCTCGAACACCTCGTCCATCTCGATCACCCGGCTGGCCAGCCGCACCGACCGGCCCGAACGCTTCATGGGGTTTCACTTCATGAACCCCGTGCCGGTGATGCAGCTTGTGGAACTGATCCGCGGCATCGCCACGGATGAGCCGACCTACAAGACCCTGCTGGGCGTGGTCGAGAAACTGGGCAAGACCGCTGCAAGCGCCGAGGATTTCCCCGCCTTCATCGTCAATCGCATCCTGATGCCGATGATCAACGAGGCCGTCTATACACTCTATGAGGGGGTGGGCTCGGTCCGGTCCATCGACCAGTCACTCAAGCTGGGGGCGAACCATCCCATGGGGCCGCTGGAACTGGCCGATTTCATCGGGCTGGATACCTGCCTTGCGATCATGAATGTGCTGCATGACGGGCTGGCCGATACCAAATACCGCCCCTGCCCGCTTCTGGTGAAATATGTCGAGGCCGGATGGCTGGGCCGCAAGACCGAGCGCGGCTTTTACGACTATCGCGGCGAGGAACCTGTGCCGACACGGTGAGGCCCGATTGCTGACCGGCCTGCCCGCCCGGCCTTGAGACGAACTCAGGTCTTGACGAGGGCGCAGCAATCATGGCGGATGCCGCGCATGGCCCGCAAATCCCGCAAACCCAAATCCGCCCGCAAGGCCGCCGCAGCCCCGCGCGGGCCGGTGCATTGGCTGGCAGGTGCAATCCGCCGCGCCCGCCGTCTGCTGGGCCGGGCGCTGCTGGTGGCGCTGCTGGTTGCCGTGGCCTGGGTCGGGCTTTATCGGTTCGTACCCCCGCCCGGTGGCATCTACATGCTTCAGGAATGGCGGCGCATCGGCAGTATCGAACGCGACTGGGTGCCTATGAGTCGCATCGCCCCGGTGATGGCACGCTCGGTCATCGCGGCAGAGGATGCGAATTTCTGCCTGCATTGGGGCTTCGACATGGCCGAGATCCGCCGCGTCATCGACACGGGCGGCACGCGCGGGGCCTCGACGCTGTCGCAGCAGACGGCCAAGAACGTGTTTCTGTGGCATGGGCGAACATGGGTGCGCAAGGCGCTGGAATCCGTCTTTACCCTGAAGATGGAAGCGCTCTGGCCCAAGAGGCGCATCCTTGAGGTCTATCTGAACGTCGCCGAATTCGATGATGGCGTCTTCGGGGTCGAGGCCGCGGCGCGGCACTATTTCAACACCACGGCCGCCGATCTGACCCCCACGCAGGCCGCGCGGCTGGCGGTGGTGCTGCCATCGCCCAAGACGCGCGATGCGGCCAACCCCACGCAATTCCTGCGCAACCGCACGGCTGCAGTGATGGACGGGGCGGCCACGATCGCGCGCGACGGGCGCGCCGATTGTATCGGTGGTTGAACTTCGCGCGCGGCCACGGCAAGAGGGGATGACCCCAGCGAGAGACCCCTTATGGCCAAGCTCTATCACGTCCCCCTCTCACCCTTTTGCCGCAAGGTGCGCCTGACGCTTGCCGAAAAGCGTATCGAGGTCGAGCTGGTCGAGGAGCGCTATTGGGAACCCAGCCAGGATTTCATGCGCCGCAACCCCGCAGGCAAGGTGCCGGTGCTGCGCCACAATGGTCGCATGCTGACCGAAAGCCACGCGATCTGCGAATATCTGGATGAGACGATCCCAGAACCCCCGCTGGTGCCGCGCTCGCCCGAATCCCGCTTTGAAATGCGGCGCCTGTGCACCTGGTTCGATGACAAGTTCCATGTCGAGGTGACCTCGAACCTGCTGTATGAACGGGTGAACAAGAAGATCACGGGGCAGGGCTACCCGGATTCCAGCCGCATCAAGCTGGGCTCGGCGCGGATCAAGTTCCATCTCGATTACATGGACTGGCTTTTGGGCCAGCGCCGCTGGCTGGCAGGGGGCGAGATGACGCTGGCGGATTTCACGGCGGCGGCGCATCTGTCCTGCCTCGATTACATCAATGATGTGGATTGGGCGCGCTCTGGTCTGGTGCATGAGTGGTATGCCAAGATCAAGTCGCGCCCGGCCTTTCGCACGCTTCTGGCCGACACGCTGCCCGGCATGCCCCCGCCCGCCCATTATGCCGACCTGGATTTCTAGGGCGCCTGGGTCCATCTGTCCGGCATGTCATCTGACCTGAAAGCGGAACTTGTCGAACAGGCGCGGGCCGAGGGGTTCGACGCCTGCGCCATAACCCGCCCCGATGCGATCCCCGAGGCGAAAGCGCGGCTGGAGGCGTTTGTCACGCAGGGGCGGCACGGGCAGATGGGCTGGATGGCCGAGCGCATGGGCTGGCGCGGCGATCCCGCCGCGCTCTGGGCGCAGGCGCAAAGCGTGGTGATGCTGGCCGAAAGCTATACGCCTGCCCATGACCCGCTGGACCTGCTGGAGCAGCGCGAGCGCGGCATCGTCTCGGCCTATGCGCAGGGGCGCGATTACCACGATGTCGTCAAGAAGCGGCTCAAGCGGCTGGGGCGCTGGCTGATCGCGCGCGCGGGCGGCGAGATCAAGGTCTTTGTCGATACTGCCCCCGTGATGGAAAAACCGCTGGCCGCCGCCGCCGGGCTGGGCTGGCAGGGCAAGCATACGAACCTCTTGTCGCGCGATCTGGGGAACTGGTTCTTTCTGGGCGCAATCTTTACCACGCTCGAGTTGCCCCCCGACGCGCCCGCGCGCGAGAATTGCGGCAATTGCCGCGCCTGCCTCGATATCTGCCCGACCGATGCCTTTCCCGCGCCCTTCCAGCTTGATGCGCGGCGCTGCATTTCCTACCTGACGATCGAGCATCACGGCCCGGTGCCGCTGGATCTGCGCGCGAAACTGGGCAATCGCATCTATGGCTGCGATGATTGTCTGGCCATCTGCCCCTGGAACAAATTCGCCAGGACCGCGCGAGAGGCGAAATATGCAGCGCGCGACGGGATGCCCGCGCCCGATCTGGCAGAGCTGTCACAGCTTGATGATGCCAGTTTCCGCGCGCAGTTCTCGGGCTCGCCCATCAAGCGGATCGGGCGGAACCGGTTTCTGCGCAATGTGCTTTATGCCATCGGCAATTCAGACGCGCCGCATCTGCGCGCGGCAGCGCAGGCGCATTGCGACGACCCCGACCCGACTGTAGCCGATGCCGCGCGCTGGGCCGCCGAGCGGCTGCGCCCCCGAAGCTGACCAGCCCCCCGCCCGCGCATGTGCCCGGCGCGCCCACGCGCCGACGATCACGACCCCCCTCAATGGGGGTGAGGGATCGTGCCCCCCGACCCGGCGCGGCGCTGACAAGGGCGCGCTGTCAACGCGACTCTCAAGCGCCCCAGCCTTCCGCCTGCATTTCATACAGGCGGCTCACAGTGCGGTCGAACTCGAACAGCCCTTCGCCTTCGGTATACAGCCGCTCCGGCGTCGCGGCGGCAGAGGCGATCAACCGCACCTTCGCCTCATAAAGCGTGTCGATCAGGGTGACGAAACGCTTGGCCTCGTTGTAGTTGGACGCGGAAAGATAGGGAATGTCCTCGATCATCAGCACGCGCAGCGCCCCTGCCAGCGCCAGATAATCCGCCGGGCCAAGGGCCTGGCCGCAGAAATCCCAGAACCGGCCCCGCCCCACGCCGTTATGCGCCTTGGGCACCACAACCTCGCGCCCCTTCAGCGGTAGATGCAGCGGGCTGCCCGGGTCATGCCCTGTCAGATCGTCCCAGATCTGCGCCATCTCTTCGCGTGCCGCAGCATCCGCGGGGCTGAACCAGACTGGCGCGCCTGCCAGCCGCTGCTGACGGTAATCCGTCTCGGACCGGATTTCATGCACCACCATCCGGTCCTTCAGAAACGCGATGAAGGGCAGGAACAGCGCGCGGTTCAGCCCGTCCTTGTACAGATCATCCGGCACCCGGTTAGATGTCGTGACAATCGCCACCCCGCGTTCCATCAACCGCTCGAACAGGCGGCCCACGATCATCGCATCGGTGATATCGGTGATCTGCATCTCGTCAAAGGCCAGCAGGCGCAGGTCATCAGCCACCTTGTCCGCCACCGGGGCCAGCGCATCCTCGACACCGCGCTGGCGCGCGGCATGCAGCCCGGCATGGATTTCCTGCATGAAAGCGTGAAAATGCACCCGCCGCTTGGGCACATCGCCCAGATTGGCCACGAACAGATCCATCAGCATGGATTTCCCGCGCCCGACGCCCCCCCACAGATACAGCCCTGGCGCAGGTTCGGGTTTTGCGCGGCCCAGCCAGCCCTGCAGCCGCCCGGGCCGGGGCGCTGGCTTGTCCAGCCAGTCGCGGATCGGCTGGAACAGCGGCATCACCGCGCGCTGTGCTGCATCAGGGCGCAACGCGCCTTCTTCTACCTTGCGGTCATATATCTGCGTCAAGCTTTCTGTCATCGCGCGCCTGCTTACGCCAGTTGCGCGGGCTGGAAAAGCCCCGCCGCACTCTTGCGAGTCTGACGTGGCCCGGCTACGTCTGGGACGTGCCGCAGCATCCGGGGAGGCAAGACCATGGACGATCCGAAAACCCTTGTATCGACCGACTGGCTGGCCCGGCATCTGCAGGACCCCGATCTGCGCATCCTGGATGCAAGCTGGTATCTGCCCCAGATGGAGCGCGACGCCCGCGCCGAGTATGCGGCCGCCCATATTCCTGGCGCGCGGTTCTTCGACATTGACGAGATCAGCGACCACCGCTCCAGCCTGCCGCATATGGCCCCCCCGGTCGAGAAATTCATGTCCCGCATGCGCGCCATGGGTGTGGGCGACGGGCATCAGGTTGTGGTCTATGACGGGATGGGTCTGTTTTCCGCAGCCCGTGTCTGGTGGCTGTTCCGGCTGATGGGCAAGACGGATGTCGCCGTTCTGGATGGCGGCTTTCCCAAATGGCAGGCCGAGGGGCACCCGGTCGAGGATATGGCCCCCATGCTGCGCGAGCGGCATTTCACCGTCCAGCGGCAGGCGCATATGGTCAAGGATGTCAGTCAGGTCGCCGCCGCCGTCAAGCTGCGCGACTGGCAGATCCTTGATGCCCGCTCGCCCGAGCGGTTTCGCGGGGACACGCCCGAGCCGCGCGAGGGGCTGCGCGCAGGCCATATGCCGGGCGCGCTCAATCTGCCCTTCAGCGCGCTGCTCAATGACGATCGGACCATGAAACAGGGCGACGCCCTGCGCGCCGCCTTCGAGGATGCAGGCGTCGATCTGTCCCAGCCCGTCATCACTACGTGTGGATCGGGCGTGACCGCGGCTGTGCTGAGCCTTGGGCTGGAGCGGCTGGGTCATGCCAGACACGCGCTTTATGACGGGTCCTGGTCCGAATGGGGCCAGTTCCCCGATCTGAAGGTCGAAACCGGATGACCGGACAGACTGGCCACAAACCGGGTGATGAGGTCAGCTATACCGTCACCTATCTGGAAATGGACAGCCGCCCGAGCTATGGCTGGCCGCCCACGCCTGCGGGCATGACCGGCGCGCTGTTGCGGGCCGAGCGCCCCCCGGTCTGGTATTTCCGCGCGCTTTATGACGCGGTCGGGCGCGATTACGCCTGGACCGACCTGCATGAGCGCGAGGAGGCCGAGATCGGCGACTGGCTCGCCAACCCCGATGTCGGGCTTTATTCGCTGATCGATCACGGCTGGCCGCACGGGTTTTTCGTGCTTGACTGGCGCGCCGGGGCAACCTGCGAACTGCGCTATTTCGGGCTGGTCCCGCAGGCCGTGGGGCGGGGTTTCGGGTCATGGATGCTGCGCACCGCGATCCTGACCGCCTGGGCGCGCGAGGGGGTGGAGATGTTGCAGGTCAATACCTGCACGCTCGATCACCCCCGCGCGCTGGCGCAATACCAGAAACACGGCTTTGCCCCCGTCCGGCAGGAACACCGCCGCCGCGTGCTGACGCGCGCCTGGTCGCCCGCGCAAACCTGATCCCATCCTGAAAAGGCCGCTATCCATGTTTGAGTCCCTGCCCGAGCCGAAACTCGACGGTATCATCGCCCTGATGCAGGCCTTTGCCGATGACCCGCGACTGGGCAAGATCGACCTTGGCGTGGGCGTCTACCGCGATGAGGTCGGGCGCACCCCCGTGATGCAGGCCGTCAAGGCCGCCGAACAGCACATCATCGACACCCAGCAAAGCAAAAGCTACCTGTCGCTGGCAGGCGATGGCGCGTTTCTGGAGCAGATGGAGGCGCTGCTTCTGGGCGGCGCGGTCCCGTCGGATCGCGTGGCCGCCGTCGCCACGCCGGGCGGCACCGCCGCCGTGCGCCAGATATGCGAGCTGATCCGCCTTGCCCGCCCCGAGGCGACCATCTGGGTCAGCGCCCAGACCTGGCCCAATCACGGCCCGCTGATCGCCGCCGCCGGGCTGGCATCGCGGCCCTATCGCTATCTGGATGCGGCGACCGGAACGCTGGACCGCGCGGGCATGATGGCCGATCTGGAACAGGCAGGCGCGCAGGACGTGGTGCTGCTGCATGGCTGCTGCCACAACCCCACAGGCGTGGACCCCAGCCCCGAGGATTGGGCCGAGATCGCGGCCCTTCTGGACCGGCGCGGCGCGCTGCCTTTTATCGACATGGCCTATCAGGGTTTTGGCGAAGGGCTCGATGCCGATGCGGGCGGGCTGCGCCATCTCGCCGCGCGCCTGCCCGAAGTGCTGGTGGTGGCAAGCTGCTCCAAGAATTTCGGCCTCTATCGTGAACGGGTCGGGCTGGCGATGGCGGTGGTGCCAGCGCCCCAGCGCGCAAGGCTGGCGGGCACTCTGGCCGGGCTGAACCGCAAGATTTTCGCCTTTCCGCCCGATCATGGCGGGCGCGTGGTCAGCACCATTCTGGGCGATACGCACCTGCGCCATATGTGGCAGGCGGAACTGGAACAGATGCGCGGGCGCGTCGCGGAAAACCGCAGCGCCTTGGCCGCCGCCCTGCGCGAGGCACTGGGGTCCGACCGGTTCGGATTCATCGCCGATCAGCAGGGGATGTTCTCGCTTCTGCCGCTGACGTCCGAGCAGATCGCGGCGCTGCGCGAGGCGCATGGCATCTACATGCTGGGCGACGGGCGGATGAACATGGCCGGGCTGAACGACCAGAGCGTGCCGGTTCTCGCGCAGGCCATGGCGCAGGTGCTGGAGGGGTAGGCAGGCCCGTCTGATGCGAGGGGCCTGAGTGGGGGGTCGAAGGTCAGCTGTGCGGACTTTTCTGCCGTTCACGGCTTCAACTCATGAGCTTTCGCTGTTGCAGCATGACCGACATGGAGGGCGGTTTGCAGACTGTGACGCAGCAGCATTGCATCTGCAGCTTTTTTCGGAAGCGGCCATTCCCAGAAGTGAAATCATGTCATGTGCAGCGTGAACCACAGCAGTGGGTCCGGCACAGCTCTGGCGCGCAACTCAGCTTTTCCAGCAAAGCCATATCTTGCGAATGACATGAGTCTATTTGACCGTTGCCCCCCATACGGGCAGGCATCTCATGCAGAATCTCCGTCAGGGATCGCGTTCGGTATTGGCCACGGTCACAGATGTCCCCCACCCTCTGCATGCGTTAGCGAGACTGGCCGAGAGCGGTGAGTCTGTGTAGAGACGGTCCATTTGCGCCAGCGAGCCGATCCTGGCGGGGGCGCGGCGGGTGAATTTGGAATGATCCGCGACCAGAAAGCTGCGCCGGGCCTGCCTTATGATAGCCTGACTGACACCGACTTCCTGAATGTCGAAATCCAGCATGTCGCCATCCTCATCGAGCGCCGAGCAGCTGATCACCGCCAGATCGAATTTGAACTGCCCGATGGTCTGCGTGGTCACGGTGCCAACAAGCCCGCCATCCGCGCGCCGCAGCAATCCGCCCACTACAATGATCTCGCAATTCGGGTTGTCGACGAGGATGTTCGCAACATTCAGGTTGTTGGTCAGCACCATGATATCGCGATGCCCCAGCAGCGCGCGGGCGACGGCTTCGGTGGTGGTGCCGATATTCAGAAACAGCGAGCAGCCGTTGGGGATGTCGCGCGCCACAGCCTGCGCGATGGCGGCCTTGCCCTCGTCATTCAGATCGCGCCGGTCAGTATAGCCGATATTCGCGACAGTCGAGGGCATGATCGCGCCGCCATGGACGCGCTGCAGCTTGCCTTGCTCCGCCAGTTCGGACAGGTCGCGGCGGATGGTCTGCAAGGTGACGTCGAAATGACTTGCGAGTCCTTCTACGGTCACGCGCCCGTCGCGCCGGGCGATGATCAGGATGTCTTGCAGTCGTTCGGCCTGGGCCATGGCTTCGCTCCAATAGAGTAGCTTGATTCGCGATCGGTCTGCTTGCGGGCTGTCAGCCTCAGGCGAAGGCATTTTCGTTTCAAGCAAAATATGAGGCGTCGCGAAAAAAATTATGCGAACACAATAGGAACTAAGCGCTTTGAAATTTTCGAAAAATAAATAACGAACAATTATAGGATAATAACGAAAAAAATCTTGCGGGGATCGCACATATCAACATAGCGTCACGGCACAATGTCGACCGCGCTGGGGAGGGCGTATGACACGATCCGCAAGAACCAAGAGCGATCCTGCAGGGGCCGTCGATCTGCTCATCATCGGTGGCGGGATCAATGGGTGCGGTATCGCCCGGGACGCAGCGGGGCGTGGGCTGTCGGTCGTGCTGTGCGAAAAAGGCGATCTTGCGGGTGCGACCTCCTCGGCCTCGACCAAGCTGTTTCACGGGGGCTTGCGCTATCTGGAATATTTCGAGTTCCGACTGGTGCGCGAGGCATTGATCGAGCGCGAGACATTACTGCGCGCGATGCCGCATATCTCTTGGCCGATGCGATTTGTGCTTCCATATCATAAGGATATGCGGTTCGAGAGTGATACGCCCACCTCCAAGCTGCTCTCGCTTTTCATGCCCTGGATGCGCGGGCGGCGCCCGGCCTGGCTGATCCGGCTGGGGCTGTTCCTGTATGACAATCTCGGTGGGCGCAAGATCCTGCCGGGCACATCGACACTGGCCCTGACCGGCGCGCCCGAGGGCTCGCCCCTGCAGGACCGCTTTGCAAAAGCCTATGAATATTCCGATTGCTGGGTCGAGGATTCGCGCCTCGTCGTGCTGAACGCGCGCGATGCGGGAGCACGCGGGGCGCAGATCCACACGCGGGCAGAGGTCACCTCGGCCAGTGTCGATGACGGGATCTGGCACGTCACGGTCAGAACCGAACACGAAACGAAAACGATCAACGCGAAGATGCTTGTGAATGCCGCCGGGCCATGGGTGGGCGATGTGATCCATGGCAAGCTGCGGCTCAACAGTCGCGAGGATGTGCGACTGGTGCGCGGTAGCCATATCGTGACCCGCAAACTCTATGACCATGACAAATGCTATTTCTTCCAGGGCACCGACGGGCGGATCATCTTCGCAATCCCCTATGAGCAGGATTTCACCCTGATCGGCACCACCGATGCCGAGCATGACGACCCGTCGCGCGCGCCTGAATGCACGCCGGAAGAGCGTGACTATCTGTGCAATTTCGCCAGCCAGTATTTCGCGAAACCCGTGACGGCCGAGGATGTCGTCTGGACATATTCCGGGGTGCGCCCGCTCTATGCTGACGGCGCGAGTTCGGCGACGGCGGCCACGCGCGACTACACGCTGAAGATCGACCGCTCTGCAGGCGCGGCAGTGCTGAATGTCTTTGGCGGCAAGATCACCACTTACCGGCGGCTTGCAGAATCCGCGCTGGACAAGATCTCGATAGTGCTGCCGCTGGCCAAGGGCAAATGGACGGCCGGTGTCGCGCTGCCGGGCGGTGATTTCGCCCATGATGGCGGGCCTGCGCTGGTGGCTGGCTTGCAGCGTGACTACCCGTTCCTGAGTGATTTCTGGGCGCGGCGGCTGATGCGCGCCTATGGCACGGAAGCGCGCATGATGCTGGGCGACGCGAAGGCCGCCAACGATCTGGGCCGCGATTTCGGCGCCACGCTGACCGAAGCCGAAGTCACCTGGCTGATGACCCGCGAATATGCGCGCAGTGCCGAGGACATCGTCTGGCGACGCTCGAAGCTCGGACTGCGCTTGAGCAAGGACCAGCTCGCGGCGCTGGATCAGTGGATTGAGCGTGAAGCCAAAGAAATACTGCGCGCAGCAGAATAAGACGCGCGAGAGGGAGGAGTAAGGCATGTCGCTGGTATTGGAGGGCGTCTCCAAACTTGTGGAGGGGGAGCACCATATCTACCCCACCGACCTGACGCTGGAGCGCGGCACGATGAATGTGCTGTTGGGCCCCACGTTGTCAGGCAAGACCACGCTGATGCGGATCATGGCCGGGCTGGACGTGCCCGCGACAGGCCGCGTGCTGTGGGAGGGCCGCGACGTCACCGGCATGAAGGTGCAGGATCGCAAGGTGGCGATGGTCTATCAGCAATTCATCAACTACCCGTCGATGACCGTTTACGACAATATCGCCTCACCCCTGAAGCTGATGGGCGTGTCGAAGTCCGAAATCGACAAGCGCGTCAAGGACGCGGCAGCACTGATGCAGCTAACGCCAATGCTGGATCGCAGGCCGCTGGAGCTATCGGGCGGGCAGCAGCAGCGCTGCGCTCTGGCCCGCGCGCTGGTCAAGAATGCGGGGCTGGTGTTGCTGGACGAGCCGCTCGCCAATCTGGACTACAAGCTGCGCGAGGAATTGCGCGCAGAGATCCCGCGGATCTTCGAGGAATCCGGCGCGATCTTCGTCTATGCCACGACCGAGCCGGAAGAGGCGCTTCTGCTGGGCGGCAATGTTGGGACCATGTGGGAAGGGCGTATCACCCAGTTCGGCCCCACACCGAAGGTCTATCGCGAGCCCTGTGATGCCACGACCGCGCGGGTCTTCTCGGACCCGCCGATGAATTTCACGCGGATCGAGAAAACAGGTGACAAGATCAGCTTTGGCGAGGGGCAGTCGGCCCCGGCCCAGGGCGCGCTGGCGGGGCTGGCGGATGGCGTCTACACGGCAGGGTTCCGTCCCGATCACCTGCACCTGTCGGCACAGGGCGCAGATGGGTTGCATTTCCAGTGTCATCTGAACGTGACTGAAATCACCGGCTCCGAGACCTTCGCCCATCTGTCCCACGGCCCCGACCACTGGGTCGGACTGTTGCACGGAGTGCAGGATTTGACGCTGGATGCGCCGATCGAGGTCTGGCTGGATGTGGCCCATGTCTATGTCTTTGACGAGCAGGGCAAGCTTGTCGCACCCGCCGCTTTCGCGATGGCCGCATAAGGAGCGCAGAGAATGGCAAAGATCACACTCGACAACCTGGCGCATTCCTATTTCCCCGAGCCGAAAGGGGAGGAGGATTATGCGCTCAAGCAACTCGACCATGTCTGGAATGATGGTGAAGCCTATGCGCTGCTAGGTGCGTCCGGCTGCGGGAAATCCACGCTTCTGAACATCATCTCGGGCCTGCTGGTCCCGTCACGCGGGCGCATTCTTTTCAACGACAAGGATGTCACCGAACAGGATACAGTCGCGCGCAACATTGCGCAGGTGTTCCAGTTCCCGGTCGTCTACGACACGATGACCGTCGGGGCCAATCTGGCCTTTCCACTGCGCAACCGCCGGATGGAACCGGCCTATGTCGCCCGGCGCGTGCAGAAGATCGCCAGCATGATCGGCATGGAGGACATGCTCGAGCGCAAGGCGCGCGGGCTGACGGCTGATGCAAAACAGAAGATCAGCCTTGGGCGCGGCATGGTGCGCGAGGATGTCAACGCCATCCTGTTCGACGAACCGCTGACCGTCATCGACCCGCATATGAAATGGGAGCTGCGCACCCAGCTCAAGGCGCTGCATAACGAGTTCGGTCACACGATGATCTATGTCACCCATGACCAGACCGAGGCGCTGACCTTTGCCGACAAGGTCGTGGTGATGCATGACGGCAAAGTGGTGCAGCTTGGCACCCCGGAAGAGCTGTTCGACACGCCCGAGCATACATTCGTGGGCTATTTCATCGGCTCGCCGGGGATGAATCTGATCGATGCAGACGTGTCCGGCGACAAGGCCATCTGTGCCGGCCACGAAGTCACGTTGGGCGGGCGCTACAAACCAATGAGCGGGCGCGTTCAGATCGGCATCCGGCCGGAATTCGTCTCGATCACAAGTCAGGACCAGGGCTTGCCTGTGACTGTCAAACGCGTCGAGGATGTCGGGCGCCATCAGATCCTGCGCGCGGAATTCGAAGGCCGCCAGATCAACGCGATCCTGCCCGAGGGGCTGCCAATTCCGGCAGCGCCGATCCGGATGAAATTCGCGCCGGAACGCATCTCTGTCTATGTCAATGACTGGCGTGTTGCCCCTGATGAGGTCACGGCAACCCCCAGTAAGGAGGTTGTGCTGTGAACAAGGTCGAAAACAACCGTGCTTGGTTCCTCGTTCTGCCAGTCCTGCTGCTGGTGGCGTTTTCTGCGGTGATCCCGCTGATGACAGTGGTGAATTACTCGATTCAGGACATTCTTGATCCGCATACGCGCTTTTTTGTGGGTGATGAGTGGTTCCGCGAGATGCTGCGCGACTCTCAATTGCAATCGGCGCTCGGGCGGCAGTTGATCTTTTCTTTCTCGGTCCTCGCCATTCAGATCCCGCTCGGGATTGCCATCGCGCTGTGCATGCCGACGCGGGGCATCTGGGTCGCGATTTCGCTGGTGCTGGTCGCCCTGCCGCTTCTGGTGCCGTGGAACGTCGTCGGCACGATCTGGCAGCTTTTCGCACGCGGCGATATCGGCCTGCTGGGTGTGACGCTGAACAGCATCGGGATCGAATACAACTACACACGGGGCTCGACGGCCGCCTGGTTCACGGTTCTGGCGATGGATGTGTGGCACTGGACCTCGCTTGTTGTGCTCCTGTGCTACTCTGGTCTGCGCGCCATTCCGGACGCCTATTATCAGGCCGCGCGAATTGACGGGGCCTCGCGGATTGCCGTGTTTCGCTACATCCAGCTGCCGCGCCTCGCAGGTGTGCTGACCATCGCCGTGCTGCTGCGCTTCATGGACAGCTTCATGATCTATGCCGAGCCTTTCGTCCTGACGGGCGGTGGTCCGGGCAGTTCGACGACTTTCCTCAGTCAGCACCTGGCAACCATGGCCATCGCGCAATTCGATGTAAGCCGCGCCGCCGCCTTCTCGCTGATCTACTTCCTGATCATCCTCGCGATTTCATGGGTGTTCTACACGATCATCACCCGCGCGACCAAAGACTAAGCCGGAGCAGGACATATGGAACGCACAAAGAAAATCGGCCTGATCGTTTATATCCTGTTTCTGATGATCCCGATCTACTGGTTGATCAACCTGTCGCTGCAACCCAATCGCGACATTATGGGGTCGTTCAGCCTGTATCCGCAGAACCTGACATTCGACAATTACCGGCGCATCTTCACCGAGGCTGGCTGGGCGCGCGGCTATCTCAACTCGTTGATCTATGTGCTCATGAACACCGTGATCTCGATCACAGTGGCACTGCCGGCGGCCTATGCCTTCTCGCGCTACAAGTTCATCGGCGACAAGCATCTGTTCTTCTGGCTGCTAACCAACCGGATGGCACCGCCTGCCGTGTTCCTGCTGCCCTTTTTCCAGCTTTATCAGACAGTCGGCATCTTCGACATGCATATCGCGGTGGCACTGGCGCATTGTCTGTTCTCGATCCCGCTGGCGGTCTGGATTCTCGAAGGGTTCATGTCCGGCGTGCCCAAGGAAATAGACGAGACCGCCTATATCGACGGCTACAGCTTTCCGCGGTTCTTCGTGTTCATCTTCATCCCCCTTATCCGGTCTGGCATCGGTGTCGCAGTATTCTTCTGCTTCATGTTCTCCTGGGTGGAGCTGCTGCTTGCTCGCACGCTCACTTCAGTCGATGCGCGCCCGATCTCGGTGGTGATGACGCGCTCTATCTCGGCCACGGGTGTCGATTGGGGGATGTTGGCGGCGGCCGGTGTGCTGACGCTGATCCCAGGCGCGCTGGTCATCTATTTCGTTCGCAACAATCTGGCACGCGGCTTCGCGCTTGGCCGGGTCTGAGAGAGGAGTCTGATCAATGGACTGGATGGTATGGACCCTGCCTTCGGCACTGTTTTTCACCACGATTGCGCTGATCCTGGTGGGGATGACGGTCTGGGAAGTCGTGCAGCCAAGCACATTTCGCCGCGGCTTGCTGCCGCTCAAGACCACGCGCGGCGACCGGTTGTTCATCGCATTGCTGAGCAGTGCCTGGTTTCATCTGGGCTGGCTCGGTCTGACGGATCAACCCGTTTGGTACATGACAATCTTCTGCGTGATCTGGCTGGCGGCCGTATTGCGCTGGGGGTGAGGAGGTTTCTGCCTTGGCCTTGCGCCGGGGGCAGAAAATGCGTGGCAGGTTTCTGACCAGAGCCGCGCACAAGCGAAGGGGCAATGCTGCCCGAATCCAAAGTGGAGGAAGAAACGTGAAACCAAGCCTGAAAAGAAAGGTCGGCCTCAGCACGTCCGTCCTGGCGATAAGCGCCATGATGAGTACCGGTGCAGTTGCCGATATCGAAGAACGGATGGCTGCGGCCGAACGGATCATCGATGAGGTATTCCCGCGCTCGAGCTTGACCCGTGAGGAGCAACTCGAGGAGATGCGCTTCTTCATCGAGGCATCGGAGCCGTTTCGCGGCATGTCGATCAACACTGTAGCGGAATCGCTTCCAACCCACGTGTTCGAGGCGACTGTCATGGCCGAAGCCTTTGAGGAGTTGACCGGCATCAGCGTCGAGCATTCGATTATCCAGGAAGGTGATCTGGTCGAGCAGATGCAGACCGAAATGCAGTCGCGACGCCCGATCTACGATGCCTATATCAATGACGCGGATTCGATCGGCACGCATTTCCGCTATGA
>PWWF01000398.1 GCA_003561595.1 Paracoccaceae bacterium
CCGCCACCCCGCCCAGCATGGGCGCGATCCCCATGCCAGCACCATGCGCCACCTGCGCCAGCAGACAGGCCGGCGCAAGATGGATCGCCAGGAGCGGCCGCAAGGGCGGCGGCGGGACCAGTGACAGCAACTGGCGCAGCGACAGCGCGTAGATCACGGCTGCGGGCACCAGCATGGCCCAGACTAGCGCGCGCGCCGTCCCGTAAAACCCCAGCGCATTGGCCGCCAGCCCGCTGATGATGAACCCGACGAACCACAGATGAAACACCGGCGTGACCACACGCCCCTCGGGCGGACCGCGCCACATCACGCGCAGCAGCATGGCCAGCAGACCCAGATGCACCACCAGCCCCAGCAGCAGCACCACCACCGCAAGCCCCGGTGCAAACGGCGCAAGTGCTGCAGCCAGCAGCGGCAGCGACAGGCTGCCCGCCGCCAGCCCCGCGCGCCCTGGCAGCACGCGCAACTCCTCCAGCACCACATACGCCCGGCGCAAGGGCTTGGCCAGCCAGGTCACCAGCGCAAAGGCATAAAGCAGCGTGACCCCACCCAACAGCAGATCGCCGATGCCCGGCGTCACGCCATAGGCGCCCGCCGCCGCGCGCCAGCCCAGCCCAAGCCCGAACACGCCCATGATCGGCACAAAGACCGCAGGCGGCATGCGCCGCCCGAACCCCGGTTTCGGCAAGGACAGTGGCGGCGGCAGCGGGCGGCGGCTCATGCGAGTCTGCCCAGCGCGTCGGGCAGCCCCTGATAGCTGTCAAACCGAAACGCATGCGCCATCGCCTCGACCGGGCCATGCCGATAGCCTTCGGTAAACAGCCCGAACCGGATGCGCGCGCGCATGGCCGTCTCGGCATCCGTTTCGCTGTCACCAATATAGACCACGCTCACAGGCGTCACGCCCAGGCCCTCCAGCACCGCCAGCAGCGGCGCGGGGTCGGGTTTGCTGACGGGCAACGTATCGCCCCCCACCACGGATGCGAATACTCCGTCCCAGCCCAGCACGCGCAATGCCGCGCGGGTCGGCGCGATGGGCTTGTTCGTACACAGCCCCAGCGCCAGCCCCTGCGCGCCCAGTGCGGCCAGCATCTCGGGCACATACGGATAGATGCGCGTATTCTCATGCGCACGCTCGTAATGATGCAGAAACCTTGCATGCAGCGCGTCCGTGCGCGCGGCCTCATTCCCGCCAGTCACCGCGCGCTCCATCCGCTCGACAAAGACCCGCGCGCCCCGCCCGATGAACCCGCGCGACTGTTCGAAACTCACCTGCTGCAACCCGGCCTCGTCCAGAACCGCATTCGCCGCGCGCCAGATATCGGGCGCGGAATCGATCAGGGTGCCATCCAGATCGAACACGACGGCCCGCAGCCCGCCCCCTGTCATCCGCCCTGCCATTTCATCTTGCCCCAAATACTCCCGCCGGAGGCGCACATCAGACCCCGGCACCCCGCCAGCGGATCAGGCGCCTGCAAGCTGCGCCTGCCGCGCCGCGCGCAGCCGCGCGAAATCATCGCCCGCATGATAGCTCGACCGTGTCAGCGGCGTGGCCGAGACCATCAGGAACCCCTTGCCCCAGGCCGCTTTCTCATAGCCCTTGAACTCATCGGGCGTCACGAAACGGTCCACCCGGTGGTGGCGCGGGGTCGGCTGCAGATACTGCCCGATGGTGATGAAATCGACATTCGCCGCGCGCATGTCATCCATCACCTGCAGCACGGATTGCCGATCCTCGCCCAGCCCCACCATGATGCCCGATTTCGTGAACATCGACGGGTCCAGTTCCTTCACCCGCTGCAACAGCCGCAGACTGTGGAAATAGCGCGCGCCGGGGCGCACTTCGGGGTAAAGCCCCGGCACGGTTTCCAGATTGTGGTTGAACACATCGGGGCGCGCGGCCACGACCTTTTCCAGCACCTCGGGCGCGCATTTCAGGAAATCGGGCGTCAGAATCTCGATCGTCGTGCCCGGCGCGCGGTGGCGCACGGCGCGGATGGTCTGGGCGAAATGCTCGGCCCCGCCATCTTCCAGATCGTCGCGATCCACGGATGTGATGACCACATGGTTCAGCCCCAGCTTTTCGACCGCATGGGCCACGCGCCCCGGCTCGAACACGTCCAGATCATCGGGGCGCCCGGTGGCGACATTGCAGAAGGTGCAGCCACGGGTGCAGATCTCGCCCATGATCATCATGGTGGCGTGGCCCTGGCTCCAGCATTCGCCGACATTGGGGCAGCCGGCCTCTTCGCAGACGGTGGTCAGGTTATGTTCGCGCATGATGCGGCGGGTGTCGTTATAGCCCTGCCCGCCCGGTGCCTTGACGCGAATCCAGTCCGGTTTCTTGGGCTGCGCCTGCACGGGGCGATGCGCCTTTTCCGGATGCCGCTGATCGGGCAGTTTCAGATCGCGCATGGCACCTGTCCTCCAAGCCTGCTTGAGTGACGCAACACATAACGCCCGCAGCGCGATATGACAACGGACCCGGCGGATATCCGTCATGCGGCCCGTGCATGGCAGGTGTCACGGGACGCGGGCGCGCGCCTCGCGCAGCAGCCCCTCGCCCACGGCAACCAACTGGCGGTGCAGGTCATCGAACCAGTGCCCCGGATCGCTGCGCGCGCGCCGCACCAGCGCCAGCGTGCGCGCGGGTTCGGGGGCGGCAAAGCGACGCAGCGCCATCTCGGGGGCGGCGGCGGTTTCCGCGCGCAGGGCAATCTCGGGCAGAAAGGTCAGGCCAAATCCCTGCGCCACCAGCCCGCACAGCGTTGACAGCGATGCGGCCCCCAGATCCAGCCGGGTCTGCCGCCGGTCCAACGCGCAGATCTCCAGCGCCTGATCGGCCAGACAATGCCCGTCATCCAGCAGCAGCAGATGTTCGGGCTTCAGCGCGGCCGGGCGCAATGCCTCGGGCTGCATGCACACGCTCGCCAGCCGCGCACGCGATCCTGCCAGCACGAAACGATCCTCAAACATCGGGTGCACATCCAGATCCGGCGCAGGCGGCGGGTCGGCCAGCACCACGGCATCCAGCCGCCCCTCGCGCAGGCCGGTCAGCAGATCGGCGGTCATCGCTTCGCGCAGGCGCAGCTCGCGCGTGATGTCCTCGGCCCGGAACCGCGCCAGCAGCCCGGCCAGCAGATAGGGCGCGACTGTCGGGATCATCCCCAGATGCAGCGCGGCGCCCAGCCCTTCATGCCGGGCGCTGGCCTCGATCTCCATCGCTTCATCCAGCACGCGCGCGCCGCGTTCCAGCACCGCCCGCCCTGCCCGCGTCAGCCTGATATCGCGCGGCAGCCGTTCGACCAGCGTGACACCCAGATGATCCTCCAGCTCGCGGATCTGCATCGACAGGGCGGATTGCGACACATTCACCGATGCCGCCGCGCGACCGAAATTGCGCGCCTCTGCCAGGGCGCGGAAATAATGCAACTGCCTGAGCGTGATCTTCATATCTGCGTTGTCCATCTGGCAGACCATGCCGCTGCCACCACCTGGTATGCGACATTTGGAAACACTTTGTTTCGCTGCAAAACCGTGAATTTGCAATGCACAGACGCTACACGTTGGCGCAGGCGGATTAACATGCTTTAACCCAGTGTCAATCAGCGCCTGAATGACCGGGCCTTGGCGTAAGTTCGTCGCGCCTGACACAGCGAAAAGGAGGATGCCATGTCGCGTATGGGAAACCGGGGGCCACCGGCGCATGCCAACAGCCGCCACAATCGCGAAGAGAACGATCAGAACCAGTCCGAGGACACATCCGCGGACACCGGACAGGACGATACCACCGAGGGGTCCGGCAGCGGCGCGGAGCGACTGTTCAGTTACGAGCAGGATGGCCTGTCCTACACCGTGCGTGTGTTCGAGAACGACGATGGCAGCGTGAGCGCCGAGATAACGGTCGATGAAGGCTCGATGGACGTGAATGCCGTCTATTTCAGCAGCGAGGATTATGACGGCCCCAGCGAGAATCTGGGCGGCCCGCTGAACATGAATGGCGGCGGGTCCCAGTTCGAGGGCGGGTCGGTCAGCTGGGAAGGGGCGGAAGAAGTCTCGCGCCCCGGTCTGGGCCGCGAGGGTGAGGACAAGCCCAGCTTCCTGTCCGAAGGCGAGTCGCTGACGGTCGATCTGGATGCCGCAAGCCTGGACGAAGTGGATCTGATCGGGATTCGCGCGACATCCGTCAATGGTGGCGATTCGATCAAGGGCGTTTCGGGCAATCCGGAAACCGAAGAGCCCGAGCCGGAGCCCGAACCCGAGCCGGACGCGACATATCCCAAGGTGTTTTTTGCCTCCAACCTGAATGACAATGATGATCCGATCGGCGGGCTGATCATTCTTGGCCCCGATGAGGAACCGCAAGAGAATGTCAACCAACTGGATTCTGATGCGGACGGCACCTTTGCTGATTACGTCGCATTTCTGGAAGAGTTCGGGTTTCCGGAAATCGACGATATCGAGTCGATCATCTTCTATGAGGGGACAGAACCTCTGGAAGAAGCGTTCCGCATTGAAGCCCCCGAGGGCGGTTTCGAAGATTCCGATGCGATCCTCGCGGCTTATCAGGATGCGAAAGCAGAGATCGAGGATCAGAGCTTCGAGGATCTGTTCATCGCGATGACGGTCGACGAGGATGAGGTTCCCGAAGACGACGATAGCGAAGATGAGGAAGAAGAGGCGTTCATCTGAGCGCTGCTATGCCCTGCGCCCTCAGCCCTGAGGGCGCAGATTATCCGGCAGCGCGCCGCGCCTTTTGCGGCATTTGTCTTGCACGGGCGATGGTAGGCCCGGAGGGACTCGAACCCCCAACCAAAGCGTTATGAGCGCTCTGCTCTAACCAATTGAGCTACAGGCCCGCCGCGACCCTGCTATGCGCAAAGCCGCAACGCGTCAAGACAGTGCGCCCTCAGCGCGGATCGAACCGCCCGATGGGCTTTTTCAGATAGCTGTGACCGTCGCTTTCCGGCTCTGGCAGACGCCCGCCCCGGATATTGACCTGCAGCGCTTCCAGCATCCGCGCGGGCAGTTTCAGCGTCGCGTCACGCGTCTGCCGGGTCGCGATGAATTCCTCGCGGCTGATCCCGTCCTTGACATGGCGGTTCGTCAGGCGGTGTTCGGCCACGGTCGCCATGTATTGCGGCGCTTCGCCCGCCGGGGGATAGTCATGCCCGACATACACACGCGTCTGCGCCGGCAGGTCCAGGATCGCGCGGATCGAGGCCCAGAGATCATCGGCGCTGCCGCCGGGAAAATCGGCGCGGCTGGTGCCGGATGCGGGCATCATCAGCGTATCATGCACAAAGGCTGCATCGCCTGCGACAAAGGTGATCGAGGCCAGCGTATGCCCCGGCGAGAACATCACCCGCACCGGGATGGTGCCGACCATGAATTCGTCCCCTTCGGCAAACAGCCGGTCCCATTGCCGCCCATCGGTGGGGAAATCGGCAAGGTTATATTTTTCCTGCCATAGTTTCTGAACGCCTGTCACCTTCTCGCCGATGCCATGGGGCGCGCCCAGTTTCTCGGCCAGATAGGGCCCGGCGCTGAAGTGATCGGCATGGGGGTGCGTGTCCAGCACCCAATCGATCTGCAGGCCCTGCTCTTTCACATAAGCGAGGATTTCATCAGCGCTTTCATGCGTGACGGCCCCTGCTTCGGGATAGTAGTTCCAGACCGGGTCAATGATCGCGCCGCGGCGCGTTTCAGGGTCATGGAACACATATTGCAGGCTGCCGGTGGGGCGGTCGAAAAAGGACCGGACAATCGGGGATGGGATCTGCGTGCTGCTCATGGTGCAAACCTTTCATATTAGCTTATTCGAATATGATCTAAGGAGTGCCGGGCAGATGTCAAGCCCTGCCCCGCTTGCCCTGCCCCGACGCATCGGGTATCGCCCGGCCAGCATGATGCGCGGGGCAAGGGGCAAAGCCAATGACAAACGGCAGAAACGGTCTGAGTTACGCCGAGGCCGGTGTGGATATCGATGCAGGCAACGCGCTGGTCGAGGCGATCAAACCCGCCGCCAAGGCGACAGCACGCCCCGGCGTTATGGCGGGCCTGGGGGGCTTCGGGGCGCTGTTCGACCTGAAAGCCGCAGGGTTCAGCGACCCGATACTGGTCGCCGCGACCGACGGGGTGGGCACCAAGCTGCGCATCGCCATCGATACCGGGCATCTGGACACGATCGGGATCGACCTTGTGGCCATGTGCGTGAATGACCTGGTCTGCCAAGGGGCGGAGCCTCTGTTTTTCCTGGATTATTTCGCGACCGGCAAGCTGGATGTCGCCGCCGCGACCCGCATCATCACCGGGATTGCCAATGGCTGCCGCGCCGCGAATTGCGCGCTGATCGGGGGCGAGACGGCAGAGATGCCGGGCATGTATGACGCGCAGGATTTCGACCTTGCGGGCTTTGCCATGGGGGCGATGGAACGGGGCGCGGCGCTGCCTGCGGATGTGGCGGCGGGCGATGTGGTTCTGGGGCTGGCCTCGAACGGGGTGCATTCGAACGGCTATTCGCTGGTGCGCCGGATCGTCGCGCAATCGGGGCTGGGCTGGGATGCGCCTGCGCCCTTTGCGGACGGCACTTTGGGGGCCGAGTTACTGACGCCCACGCGGCTTTATGTCCGCCCGGTGCTGGACGCGCTGCGCGCGGGCGGGCTGCATGCGGCGGCCCATATCACCGGCGGCGGGCTGACCGAGAACCTGCCCCGCGTGTTGCCCGAGGGGCTGGGGGCCGAAATCGATCTGGGCGCGTGGTCCCTGCCCCCGGTCTTTGACTGGCTGATGCGCGCGGGCGGGCTGGACGCGCCCGAGATGCTCAAGACCTTCAATTCCGGGATCGGCATGGTGCTGGTCGTGGCCCCCGACCGGGCCGAGGCCATCAGCGCCACGCTGAGCGACGCGGGCGGACAGGTCGCGCGCCTGGGCCATCTGCGCGAGGGCGCGGGCATCCGCTATACCGGCACGCTGGCATGAGCCTGCGCGTCGCGATCCTGATATCGGGGTCGGGGTCGAACATGGTGGCGCTGGCGCAATCGATGCAGGGTGACCACCCGGCCCGGCCCTGTCTGGTCCTGTCCAACCGCCCCGATGCCGGCGGGCTGGCCCGCGCCGCCGGGATGGGCATTCCGACCGCTGTGGTCGATCATCGTTCCTTTGGCACCAACCGCGCCGCGTTCGAGGAGGCGCTGCAAGAGGCGCTGGCCGCCGCGCGCCCCGATCTGATCGCGCTGGCGGGGTTCATGCGCATTCTGGGGCCGAATTTCGTGCGTGCCCATGCCGGGCGGATGATGAATATCCACCCCTCGCTCTTGCCGAAATATCGCGGGCTGGACACCCATGCCCGCGCCATTGCCGCAGGCGATACCGAGGCCGGTTGCACAGTGCACGAGGTCACGCCCGCGCTGGATGACGGGCCGATTCTGGGGCAGGCGCGCGTGCCGGTCCTGCCGGATGACACACCCGAGACACTGGCCGCGCGGGTGCTGCCGATGGAACATCGGCTGTATCCGCTGGTGCTGCGCCGGTTCGCAAGCGGCCAGCGCGATCCTATAACCCTGCCCTGAAGCGCCGGATCTCGCGCTCGACGCGGGCCAGTTCATTGCGGGCAGCCAGCAATTCCAGCCGCAGCATCCCCAGTTCCGACTGGATCAGCCCGGCTTCTCGCCGCCGGGCGTCGGCATCCTCGCCATCCTCGGACAGCAGGCTGCGCCTGCGCGACTGAAGCTGGCTGATCTCGCGTTCCGTTGACCGCACACGCTCTTCGGCGCGGTGCCCCGCGCGGCCCAGCTCGAACCCGTCCAGAAAGCGCGGCTCGGCCGAGGCGGGGCAGACATTGCGATACGGACGCCCGGCGCGCCCGGCCTCCAACCCGCCGCTGGGGGTGCAATATTGCGCAAGACCCCGGTCATAGCCCTGTTGCCACTGGCTGCGGTCGGGCGTCACATCCACCCGCGCGCAGGCACTGTCATGGCGCGCCAGAATGGTGGCGGGCACCTGCCCCTGCCGCCCATCCCGCTCGCCTATCGCGGCCCAGTTCCCGGCCAGGCATTCCTCTTGCGAGACCGAGGCACAGCTGCCCAGCAGCCCCAGGGCCACCACCATCATAAGCGTCCGCCACATCGTCATTCCCCCTGCTCCATCGCCTGCCGCGCAGCATAAAGCGCCACCGCCGCTGCGTTCGACACATTGAGCGAGCCGAACGCCCCCGTCGCCGGAATGCGCGCCAGCATGTCGCAGGTTGCGCGTGTGCGATCTCGCAGCCCCGGCCCTTCAGCGCCCAGCACCAGACCTACAGGGCCGGGGGGCGCGGCGCGCAGGGCATCGGCCAGATCAAGCGTCGCCGCACCATCCAGACCGATCATCAGATAGCCGAGGGATTTCAGCAGCTCCATCTCTTCGGCCAGATTGCGCACGCGCAGATAGGGCTGGCGTTCCAGCGCGCCGCTGGCGGTCTTGGCGAGTGCCCCCGTCTCTGGCGCGGCGTGGCGCTGGGTGGCGATGACGGCGCGCGCGCCGAACACTTCGGCAGAGCGCAGGATCGCGCCCACATTATGCGGGTCGCTGACCCGGTCCAGCGCCACGACCAGCCCCGCGCCCGACTGCGGGGCACAGACGGATTCGGTGCTACCCCAGTCCAGCGGACGGACCTCCAGCGCGGCACCCTGATGCACGGCGCCCGGGTCGAGCGGCGCATCAAAGCGGCGCGGGTCCATGATTTCAGGCTCCAGCCCCGATGCGGCAATCGCGTCGGCCAGCTTGTCGGCGGCATTGCGCGTCACCACAAGCCTGCGCTTGTCGCGTGCGGGGTTTTGCAGCGCATCGCGCACCGCATGCAGCCCGAACAGCCACAATGTGGCGTCACGTTCCGCGCGGCGCGCCTTTTCCTTGTCGATCACCCATGCGGGTTTCTTCATCATGCGTCCCCTATGCGCGCATCGCATTGGGGCGCAAGCATGCGCCGGGGCGCGCGCGGGTTCAAGCCGGATCGTACCTGTTGTAAAACGCGCGCCAATCTGGCAGATCACGCCTTTTCGCGCCTTGACGCCCCCTGACCGGTTCGATAATGCAGCGCGGGAAGGGCGACGAGCTGCAAGGTGCGGCAGCGGACTGTAACTCCGCCGGGGAGACCCATGCCAGGTTCGATTCCTGGGTCGCCCACCACTCTCCGGATCAGCGTGTCGACAGAGGCCGTAAGGTGGGTTGCACCCACCCTACCAGGCGGCGCAGACGCCCCTGATCGCACAGAGCGCGCGGATATCGCAAACTGTTACGGCGATGACTTGCACTCGGGCGGATTAAGGCTTAGATCGCCTATCGAGAGGCTGGCGCGGGCAGACGCCTTGCCAACCCGGTCAGGTCCGGAAGGAAGCAGCCGCAGCATTTTCCGTCTGGGTCGCTGTCCAGTCTCTCACTTCCCCGTCTCAGTGTTATTCGGACAGGCTGCGCAGGTAGTCGAACACTTCACGCGCGCCCGAGCGCAGCTCGACATGCATGCCGCTGCTCGCATCCGGGTTGCCGGTCACCTCGCGCAGGAACGCGTCGGGGTCGGTCATATAGGCGACGAAATTATCCGCATTCCAGCGCGCGCCGGTCTGGGCGGCTGCGCGCAGATCGTCCGAGTAGAAGCCGAAATCGCCATCCCCCGCCAGCGGCGCCCCGGCAATGCCATAGAGGTTCGGCCCGGAACGCCCACCACGGGCCAGGACAGTGCCGTCCGGAGCCTCGACCATGTGGCAGGTGCGGCAATCGCGCCAGCGCGAGTCATCGGCCAGAACGGGCCCCGCACTCATGCCGCCCATGGCAAGGGCCAGCAACATCGCCCCCGGCACTGTTCTGAGTTCTGGTTTCATCGCTCTGCCCTCGCCATACGGGTCCGCGCGCGACCGCGCAGGCACCCCTGTAACTTGTGGCCTCACGCTCAGGGTTTCAAGCGATATCCGATGCGAAACCAGTGCCAGCAGAGTGCCGACACGCCCGCCAGCGTTGCCATGACCACGATCAGACCCATCACAGGCGGCGCATCCGAGGCCCCGATCATCCCGTAGCGCGCGCCGTCGATCAGGTAGAAGACCGGGTTGAACCGGCTGATGAATTCCATCAGCGGCGGCAGGGTTGCGATGGAATAGAAGGTGCCCGACAGAAAGGACAGCGGCACCACGATGAAATTCGTGATTGCCGCGATCTGGTCGAACTTGTTCGAGATGATGCCCGCCGCGATTCCGATGGCGCCCAGCAGCGCGGCGCCCAGCGTCAAAAACAGCAGCAACCACAGCGGATGCGCCACCCCATGTCCCAGCACCAGCATCATCGCCGCGATGATGACCACCCCCACGACCAGCCCGCGCACCACACCGCCCGCCAGATAGCCCAGCAACAGCTCCATCGCCGAAAGCGGCGGCATCAGCGTATCGACAATATTGCCCTGCACCTTGGAGATCACGATGCTCGAAGAGGTATTGGCAAAACTGTTCTGGATCACCGTCATCATCAGGATGCCTGGCGCCAGAAACGCCAGAAACGGCACGCCCATCACATCGCCGCGCATCGGCCCGATCGCCAGCGAAAAGATCGCCAGAAACAGCCCGGCCGTGACCAGGGGCGCCGCAAGCGTCTGGGTCCAGACCACCAGAAAGCGCCGGATCTCGCGGTCAGCCAGTGCCCCCAGCCCCAGCCAGTTGACGCGACCGAATCGCCTTGCGCCCGGTCCGAATTGCGCGTCTGCCTGCTGTGACATTGGTGACTCCTGTCCAGTAATCGGGTGCTGCGCGTCATTTTGCGCGCGCCACGAGTTGAATTCGATCAGAGGTCGATGTATTTCATGCCACTGCCCACGACAATGGGCTGTCAGCGAAGGGGTGCCCCTGCACCCGTGCACACCAGCCGGAGAAGATCATGTCCTGGACCGACGAGCGCGTCGAATTGCTCAAGAAGATGTGGAACGAGGGGCATTCGGCCTCGCAGATCGCCAAGGAGCTTGGCGGCGTGACGCGCAATGCCGTCATCGGCAAGGTGCACCGTCTGGGCCTGTCCAACCGTTCCGGCCCCGATGCGGCGGCGGATGCATCCCCGGCACCGGCGGCACCGGCAAAGCCCGCGCCCGAACGTGCCGAGGCCCCCGTGGTCGATCTGGCAGAGGCGAAGGCCGCACGCGCGGCCAGCCGCCCCGCGCCCGACCCGGCCCCCGCACCGCCCGCGCCCGAGCGCCCCGATCCCGCCCCTGCGGCCGAGGAGGGGCAGGAGGCGCCCGTCTACAAGCCCCGCCCGATCATCCCGGCCGGGCAGCCCCTGCCGCCCCAGCCCTCGACCAACGAAATCGATTCCGAGGCGCTGGCCACTGTGCGCGAGGTCGAGAAGACAGCGCGCAAGCTGTCGCTGTCGGAACTGACCGAGCGGACCTGCAAATGGCCCATCGGCGACCCCGCGACCGAGGATTTCTGGTTCTGCGGCCTGCCCGTGGCCCCCGGAAAGCCCTATTGCGAAGCGCATGTCGCCGTGGCGTTCCAGCCCATGAGCGCGCGGCGCGACCGCAAGCGCTAAGCCCTTCTCACGTCGCTGCACAGGTGGCTGACTGATGTTCCAGACCTATCTTGCCACCACACGGCCCGAAGACGGCCCACCCCGCCTGCTGGCGCTGCGCGAGGCTTTGGCCACGCAAGGCGTGCAGGGCTGGCTGGTGCCCCGCGCCGACGCCCATCAGGGCGAATATGTCGCGCCCTGCGATGAACGGCTGGCCTGGCTGACCGGCTTCACCGGATCGGCGGGGGTCTGCATCGTGCTGCCGGATGTGGCGGGGCTGTTCGCCGATGGCCGCTACCGCGTGCAGGCGCGGATGCAATGCGCCGACGCGTTCACCGTGCTGCCCTGGCCCGACACCAAACACGCCGACTGGCTGCGCGAGATGTGCCCGAATGGCGCCGTGATCGGGTTCGACCCGTGGCTGCATACCCCCGATGAGATCGAGACACTGGAACAGGATCTGGCGGGCAGCGGGATCACCCTGAGGCGCCTGCCCAACCAGATTGATGCGATCTGGCGCGACCGCCCCGCCCCGCCCATGGGCCGCGTCTTTGCCCAGCCAGAGGCGCTGGCAGGCCGGTCCAGCCGCGACAAGCGCGCGGATATCGCCCGCGTGCTCAGCGATGCAGGGCAAAGCGCCGCTGTCCTGACCCAGCCTGACAGCCTGTGCTGGCTTTTGAACCTGCGCGGCGCCGATCTGCCGCGCCTGCCGGTCACGCAGGGCTTTGGCATCATCCATGCCGATGGCCGCGTCGATCTGTTCGCGCATGAGGCGAAATTCAGCGATCTGGTGCTGGATGAGGGCGTCAATCTGCGCCCGCCCGAGGCGTTCGCGCCCGCGCTGCGCACGCTGGCAGGCCCGGTGCGCGTGGACAAGCACAGCGTGCCCCTGCGCATCGTGGACCTGCTGCAAGAGGCGGGCACCGAGATCCGCTTTCTGCAGGACCCCTGTGTCATGCCCAAGGCCCGCAAGACCGAGGCCGAGCTGGCCGGGGCGCGGGCCGCGCATCTGCGCGATGGCGCTGCGATGGCGGAGTTCCTGTGCTGGCTGGAACGGCAGGGCCAACAGGTCGCGCATGACCCGCAGCATGTGCTGACCGAGATCGACATTGCGCAGCACCTGGAACAGTGCCGCGCGCGCGGCGGGCAGCTTGTGGACCTGAGTTTCGACACGATCGCAGGCTCTGGCCCCAATGGCGCGATCGTGCATTACCGCGTGACCGAGGACAGCAATCGCCGCGTGATCGCGGGTGATCTTATGCTGGTCGATTCGGGCGGGCAGTATCGCGACGGCACCACCGACATCACCCGCACCGTTGCCATCGGCCCGGTCGGCACGCTGGAGGCCGAATGCTTCACCCGCGTGCTGCAAGGCATGATCGCGCTGTCGCGCGTGCGCGTGCCGCGCGGGGTCTCGGGCAGCCATCTGGACGCGCTGGCGCGCTATCCGCTGTGGCTGGCGGGGCTGGATTACGACCATGGCACCGGGCATGGCGTGGGCGCGTTCCTGTCCGTGCATGAAGGGCCGCAGCGGTTTTCGCGGCTCTCGACCGTGCCGCTGGCCGAGGGGATGATCCTGTCCAATGAGCCGGGCTATTACCGCGAGAGGCGCTTCGGCATCCGGATCGAGAATCTGCTGGCCGTGCGCGCGGGCAACCCGCCAGACGGGGGCGATGCCCGCGACTGGCTGGAATTCGAGACGCTGACCCTTGCCCCCATCGACCGCCGCCTGATCCTGCGTGACTGGTTATCGCCCGATGAACGCGCATGGCTTGACGCCTATCATGCGCGTGTGCACACTCTGCTCGCCCCGATTGTCGCGGAGGAGACAGCGGCCTGGCTGAAGACGGCCTGCGCGCCGCTATAGGTCAGTTCACGCAGGAGTTTTTCGATATACGGGCGCTTTGCGTCTGACCTACGCATAAATTCGTGTCGTAACCAACCGGCACCACCCAGATCATGGCGACCGCGGGCCATCCTGACCGGCGGCCCCAAGCAGAGGACAGTCAAACATGAGCGATATCCGGATCTACCCCGCCGAAGGCACCTGGTCCGTGCGTGCCAATGGCGCCGTCATTGGCGAAAGCACCCGCGCGCTGGAACTTGTCCAGCGGGACTACCCGTTCGTGATCTATTTCCCGCGCGAGGATATCGCCAGTGCCGTGCTTGAACCCTCGGAGCGGCCGCTGATCTGCGATGACCGGGGCGAAGGCGAGTTCTTTCATGTCTCCAGCCCCGAGGGCGTGATCCTGAATGCAGGCTACAGCCTGACCAACCCGACCGAGGCGGCTGCCGAGTTGCGCGGCTACTTGGCCTTTGATGCCGGCAAGGTCACGGTCGAGCGGCTCTGACAGCACGCGCCCTGCCCCGCCCTGAACGAAAAAAGCGCAGTCCGGGGACTGCGCTTTTCGATGTCTTTGCAACGCTCCCGCGTCGGCGGTCTGCTTAACGCTTCGAGAACTGGAAGCTGCGGCGGGCTTTCGCCTTGCCGTATTTCTTCCGCTCGACCACGCGGCTGTCGCGGGTCAGGAAGCCTGCCGCTTTCAGCGATCCGCGCAGGGCGGGATCATAGAGTTGCAGCGCTTTCGAGATGCCGTGCTTGACTGCACCGGCCTGACCCGACAGGCCGCCGCCCTTGACCGTGGCCATGACGTCGAACTGATCGGTCACCCCGGCAACCTGAAAAGGCTGGCGCAGGATCATCTGCAGCACCGGGCGGGCGAAATACTTGGTGTAGTCGATATACTGGCCCTTGTGATCGCGGATCAGGACCTTGCCGGAACCCGGCTTGATCCAGACGCGGGCAACGGCGTCCTTGCGCTTGCCGGTGGCATAGGCGCGGCCCAGATCGTCGCGCACGGGTTCGCGCGCCGGTGCGTCGTCTGCGACAGGGGTCACAGCCGATTTCAGATCGTCGAGGGTCTTGAGATCTTCAGCCATGCTCATGCACTCCGCGTGTTTTTCTTGTTCATCGCCCGCACATCCAGCACTTCGGGCGATTGCGCCTCATGCGGATGCTCGGCCCCGGCATAGACGCGCAGATGCGTCAGTTGCTGGCGCGACAGCGGGCCGCCCGGCAGCATGCGCTTGACCGCCTGCATCACGACACGTTCGGGAAATTTCCCCTCGAGGATCTGACCCGTGCTGCGCGATTTGATCCCGCCGGGGTAGCCCGTGTGCCAGTAATTCGGCTTGTTGCGCTTGTTGCCCGTCAGCTGCACCTTGTCGGCGTTGATGACGATGACATTGTCGCCCATGTCCATATGGGGGGTGAAGGACGCCTTGTGCTTGCCGCGCAGGCGCATGGCGATGATCGAGGCAAGACGGCCCAGAACGATGCCTTCGGCATCGATGAGGATCCATTTCTTGTCGATCTCTCCGGCTTTGAGAGAGTAGGTTTTCATGACATGTCCCAGATCGAGGAATTCGGTTCAGCGCGCAAACCGCGCGATACCGTGCCTTCTACCGATTTGCGCGCGCGGGTCAAGATACGCGCCTCTCAATAAATCTCTCTTTATCAATGGCTTAAAATTATGGTATTATTTTACCCCATATTTCTAACCCCATTTACCCCAAGTCAGGATCCCACACCATCCGCCAGCCAGTTCCGCGCGCGCCGCAACCGCGCGGCAACACCTTCGGGGATCTCTTCGGGGTCTTCGGCAGCGCCCCGGCTGCTCCATTCGATCTGGGTATGGTCGAACCCGCGCCGGGTCAGCGGTTTGACGATGTCGAAATAGGGCGACAGGTCGAAATCGCGCGGGGCATACAGCGAATGATGCCGGATATGCCAGACCTCTCGCCGAGAGAACTGCGTGCCCTGACTTCGCGAGGTGCGGATGTCGGGCAGGATCGGGTAGCCCACCGATTGCAGCGCCTGCGCGATCAGCGACGAGCAGATCGCCTTGGTCGGATCGCCCGAGCCAAGCGCCAGCATCCGGCGGCGGAACCGGATCGGCACGGGCGGGGTGGGCAGCAGAAAGCGCGCCAGATCGATCACGTTGCGCATGTCATATTGCAGCCCGATCCGGTCGATCATGTATTGCGCGACGCGCCTGCGCTCGGCCTCTGACAGGGCGGAGGCGCGGCAGATGCGGGTATTGTGGCGGACATATTTCTGCAGGCCGACGACATGGCAGCCATCCTGCAGCGTCACCTCGACCAGCGCGCCGCCCTCATGCCCGGGGATCAGGTCACCGACATACAGCGCGGCATGGGACCAGGTGCTTTGCGTCAGATACTTGATGGCCGTGGAAATCCGCGCCCGCCCCTCGACCAGCAGCACATCGCCGATGCGCAGGCTACGCGCAAGCTGGTCGAAACCCACTGGCACAAGCGGCTCGAAACCGGGGCTTTCCGCCTCCAGCCAGCGCCCCATCATTTTGCCCAGTGACGTGACCATCCAATCAATCCATCCAGAAACGGCGCTGCCCCATGACATCGATATAATGATGCCACAGAGGCGCTTAAAGATGGTGAAGAAATGGCGCGCCCGCGCCGGACAGCGGTTCAGCGCAGCCGGGGTGGTGTGTCGGGGTCCGTGCCGGGGGCGCGGGGCTGCGGGCTGGCCGCCGGTTGCGGCAGGTCAAAACGCAGGCCCACGCGCGCAAACTCGGGCGCGCGCGGGTCATCCGCCGTGATAAAGGTCACATCCAGCGCGGCCGCATCCAGCCCCGAGAAGCTCAGGCTCGATTGCACGGCGCGCGACAATGCCCCCTCGGCGCCGGGGGCGGCATCGACGAAGGCCAGCATATGGCCGCGCGCGCCGCTTTCGGCCTCGGTCGCGACCAGATAGGCCATGGCGGCCAGCCCCTCCATCCGCGCGAGCCGCTGATCCAGCGCGACCAGAAGCGCCTCGGGCAGGCCACGCGGGGCGGACAGCGCGGTGATATGGGCCTCCAGCTCCTCGGGGCGTTCGGCCAGCACCTGCGCCAGCCAGCCCATCACCTCGGGCGGGAACAGCCGCGAGGACGGGGCCACGCCCAGATTCAGCCCCAGCCCAAGTTTGTCCTGCTGCGCCACCATCTCGACCAGCGCGCGGCCCGGCATCGCAGCATAGGGCGCGGGCAAGCCGGTGAATTCGGTCAGCCGGTCCTCGCTGTCAAAGGCCAGCACGATGGGGCCATCCTCCAGATCGAAAATCCTGGGTGTGATCTGATCGCCCGTCGCTTCATGTTCGAGCAGCAGAAACAGCTCTGCCTCGCAGATGCGCGAGAAATAGGCCAGCCGCGCGGTCCCATTCTCGGGATCGGCCTCGCTGGCCTGCCAGGCCTCATCAATCAATGTGCGCTGCATTCTGCCCTCTGCCTGACCCATGCTGCGCCAGCTAAGCTGCGCGGCGGGGCTTGGCAAGGGCGCAGGGGCGGTTGCATCTTTGGGCGCGAGGGTTTAGTGCACATGTGTAACACCCCGGAGCCCGCCCATGCTGTCCCGTGGCACCTCTGCCCGGCCCCTGACGGGGATCGCCCTGAACCTCTGTGCGCTTCTGGTGCTGGTCAGCATGGCCGCCGTCGTCAAGGCCGTGTCGGCCCATGTGCCAACCGGTCAGGCGGTGTTCGCGCGCGCCTTCTTCTCACTGCCGATCATCCTTGGCTGGATCGCACTGCAGGGCCCGCTGATGGACGGGCTGCGCATGACCAGCCCGCGCCTGCATCTGTTGCGCGGGCTGTTAGGCACGGCCACGCTGGTGATGAATTTCATCGCCCTGTCGCTGCTGCCCCTGCCCGAGGTCACGACCATCGGCTTTGCCGCCCCTGTGCTGACACTGGTTTTTGCCGTGCTGTTTCTGGGCGAGCGTGTGCGCCTGTTCCGCTGGACGGCGGTCGCGCTGGGGCTGGCAGGCGTGATGATCGTGGTCTGGCCCCGCCTGACACTGGAGAGTGACGCCGATGCCATGTTGCGGCTGGGCGCGCTGATGGCGCTGGGGGCGGCCTGCTGCGCGGCGCTGGTCAAGATCCTTGTGCGGCGCATGGTGGTCAGCGAAACCACCCCCTCGATCGTGTTCTGGTTCGCGGTGACCGCGGCGGTGCTGTCATTGCTGACCCTGCCCTTTGGCTGGGAAGTCCCGTCAGGTCAGGTCATGCTGCTGCTGGTGCTGACCGGCGTGCTGGGTGGTGTGGGCCAGTTGATGATGACCGCAAGCTACCGCTTCGCCGATGCCTCGGCCCTCGCGCCCTTCTGGTATGCGCAGCTCTTCTTTGCCAGTTTCATCGGCTATGTGTTCTTTGACGAGGTGCCGACAGGTGCCATGATCGCGGGCGCGCTGCTTGTCATCGCCTCAGGCCTGCTGATTCTGTGGCGCGAGATGCAGCTTGGCAAACAGGTGCAGGAACGCCAGCCTCTGAACTGACGCGCCCCCGGATTGCGAAAAAGACCATGGCGCATCGCGGCTGCGGCGCAGGGCGAATAAACTCCCGGTGACAGCGGGCGCGGCGGAACAGTGATCCCGCCTGTGCCGCCAGTGCGAAACATGGTTTCCGCGCGCGCCGGGGTGCGGACGCCCCCTCAGCTTGTCACCGCCGGACCCGGCGCATAGATCGCGCTCAGAACGGCACACCGCCGAAAGGAGATCGTGACATGCTGCGCATTTCGACCCTGAGCGTGACGCTTGCCTCCCTCCCTGCGCTGGCGCTTGCCGCGCCTGAGGGCTGGTCACCCCTGCTGGAACCCGCCGAGCTGGCCGGATTCCTGGATACGGGCGACGACATCCACATCATCCATGTCAATGGCGCGTTCGAGGACGGCCATATCCCCGGCGCGGCTTATTCGCCCTATGCCAACTGGCGCGGCGGTCCGGCCAATCCCGGCGCGCTGTTGTCGGAAATGGATTACGAACTGGAAGCCGCCCGCGTCGGCGTCGAGGCCGATGTGCCTGTCGTGATCGTGCATGCAGGCGAAACCCCGTCCGACATGGGCGCGGCGGCCCGCGTCTACTGGACACTGAAATCGCTGGGCGTGCAGGATCTGGCGCTGCTCAATGGCGGGTTCGAGGGCTGGGCCGAGGCCGGGCTGCCCGTCTCGACCTCCCCCGCCGAGGTGCCTGCCAGCGACTTCTACGCCGAGTGGAGCAATGACTGGTATATCTCGACCGATGAGGTTGCGGAACTGGTCGAGGCAGGCGAGGCCCGCCTGATGGACAGCCGCCCGCAGGGGTTCTTTGAAGGGATCGCCTGGTCCATCGCGCGCCCCGGCACCATTCGCGGGGCCGAAAACCTCGAATTCGAGGATTTCTTTGACGGCAATCGCATGGTCAGCGCAGAGCATGCGCGCACCATCGCCGAGGAACAGGGCCTGACCGATGCACCGATCACTGTGTCCTTCTGCAATACCGGGCATTGGGCCGCGCTGAACTGGTTCGCGCTGAGCGAACTGGCCGGGATCGAGGGCACGCGCCTTTATGCCGAGAGCATGGCAGAATACGCCGATGGCGGCCATGCGCTGGATAATGAGCCCGGGCGTGTTGCGTTCCTGTGGCGCTCATTCCAGGGCTGGGTCGCGGATATCTTTTGATCGCCTCAACCCGCCTTTCATCTGACTGAGTGACAAGCGCGCCCGCAGGGTGCGCCTTCTTGATAGACCCAAAAAGGCCCGCCTGCATGTTTCGTCACCGCGCACTGGTTCTTGCCCTGATGCTGGGCTTCACCGCGTTTGCCTTTGTCATGGCCGGGCCGCGCGCGGGGCTTTTGGTGATGGTGGGCCTGGGCTTCGGGCTGGTGCTGGAAGGGCTGCGGTTCGGTTTTGCCGGGCCGTGGCGGAGCATCGTCACCGATCGTGACGGGCGCGGGATGCTGGCGCAGCTGATCGCGATTGCGCTGGTGGCCGTCGTGGCCTTTCCGATGCTGGCCGCCAATCCGGCGGAACTGGCCCCCGCCCATGCACCGGTGGGTGTGGCGATGATCCTGGGTGCGTTCGTCTTTGGTCTGGCGATGCAGCTGGTCATGGGCTGCGGGTCGGGCACGCTGGTCAATGCGGGCAGCGGCAATCTGGTCGGGCTGATCGCGCTTGCGGGGTTTATCGGCGGCAGTTTCGCGGGCACGCTGCATCTGGACTGGTGGACGGGGCTGGGCAGCCTGCCCGTGGCCTCGATGCAGTCGCTGGCCGGTCCGAATGCCGGGCTGGCGCTGACACTTGCGGGGCTGGCGTTGGTGGGGGGCGTGACGCTTGCGCGCGCGGCGCCGGGCAAACGGATACCGCCTGCGCGCCTGTGGATCGCGGCGGCGCTGATCGCGGGTCTGGCGCTGGCCAATCTGGTAATCGCGGGCCAGCCCTGGGGGATCGTCTATGGCCTGGGGCTGTGGGGCGCCAAACTGGCGCAGGCCGGGGGTGCCGATCTGGCGCAGACCGCGTTCTGGGCGGCTGAGGGGAATGCCACGCGGCTGTCGGCCTCCATCCTGACCGATGTCACCTCACTGACCAATATCGGCCTGTTGCTGGGGGCCTTTGCCGTGATGCGCTGGCGCGCTTCGCCCGGCGCACCGGCGCAGGCGCTGACCATGGCCTCTTATGCGGGTGTGCTGGTGGCGGCGCTGGTGCTGGGTTATTCGGCGCGGCTGGCCTTTGGCTGCAATGTCGGCGCGTTTTTCAGCGGCATCTCGACCGGGTCGCTACATGGCTGGGTCTGGCTGGTCGCGGCCTTTGGCGGGTCCATGCTGGGGATACGGCTGCGCCCGATGATCCTGCGGCCCCTGCCCGCGCGGGAGGCCATGGCATGAGCCCCTCTCGCCCCCTTGTCGGCACGCTCGCCATGGCCCTGCTGCTGGGCATTCTGGCGCTGGATATGGCGCGGTCCGGCGTGCCGGACCTGTTTGACGCCCCCGCCGCCATCGCGCTGGGTTCGGGCGCCGCGCCGGGCGGCGCGCATTGCTCGGGGTCCTGACCGGGTCTGGCCCGCGGCCCTGATCACATCGCGCGCGGCGCCGGGAATACATGGCCCGCCATCAGCTTGCGCGCCGTGCGCAGGAACCCTGCGGCGCGGATGCGGCCCCCGTCGCGCTGCAACAGGACGGGGATCTGCCCGCTGGGATGTTCGATGCGGAATTCCTCGCCCTTTGGCACATCCGCCAGCCCCTCGGCCACACTGCCCGGTGTTGCGCAGGCCACGGCCACGCTGACGGCGGCCAGAACGCCGATGCCGTCATGCACCTTGTGCGGGATGAAACTGCGCGTCGCGATCACCCCGCCCGAGGCGGCGGGCGATACCAGCGTCATTTTCGGAATGCTCTGATCGGTCACATCGCCCAGCCCCATCATGGGACCAGCCGCGAGGCGGATCGCCTCAACCCGCGCTTTCAGATCGGCCATCCCCTCCAGCATCTCGGGGGGTTCCTGACCGGTCAGCCCCAGATCATCGGCGCGCATCATGACCACGGGCATGCCGTGATCGATCAGCGTGCAGGGCACATCCGCGATCACGTCACGGACCTGCCCGCTGGGAAACAGCGCGCCGCAGACAGCGCCCGCGATATTGGAAAACATCAGCCGCACAGGCGCATGCGTCCCCGGCACCCCGTCAATCTGCGCTGCCCCGTCATAGGTGATGCGCCCGCCGGGGGTCTGCACGCGGGCCTCTGCAATCTCGCCGGTGTTGCACATATGGATGCGCAGGCGGGTCTCGCCCTCCTGCGCCTGCGCAAGCCCCAGCTCGATTGCGGCAGGTCCGACCGCGGCCAGAATATTGCCGCAGGGCTGCGCGGCGGTGACGCGCGGGGCATCGACAAAGACCTGCAGGAACAGGTAATCGACATCCGCATCCGGGCGCGTGGGCGGACCCAGCACCGCGATCTTGGAACTGAGCGGATCACCCCCGCCGATCCCGTCTATCTGGCGCGGATCGGGGCTGCCCATCACGCGCAAGAGCAGCGCATCGCGCGCTCCCGCATCCGCAGGCAGGTCCGAGGCCAGAAACACCGCCGCCCGTGACGTGCCCCCGCGCATCCACAGACAGGGAATGCCCCCTGCCCCCGGACCCTCAGACATATTTCAGCCCCTTCTCGGCCAGCCGCGCGCGCATGTCATAGATATCAAGCCCCAGCTCGCCTGCGGCCAGCCGGACGCGCCGCGCCTCTTCCGACGCAAGCCGCGCCTCGGCCTTGTCGGCCACCTCTGCCGCGCGGGCCTGCGGCACGATCACGACCCCGTCGGAATCGCCGATGACCACATCGCCCGCCGTGACCTGCTGGCCCGCGCAGATGATCGGCACATTGACCGATCCCAGCGTTTCCTTGACCGTTCCCTGCGCCGAAATCGCCGTGGACCAGACGGGAAAGCCCATCGCTTCCAGATCATCGATATCGCGCACGCCTGCGTCGATCACCAGCCCCGCGCAGCCCCGCGCCATGGCGGATGTGGCCAGCAGATCGCCGAAATAGCCCATGTCGCAGGGGCTGGTGGGCGCCAGCACCAGCATGTCACCGGGGCGGATCTGTTCGATGGCGACATGCAGCATCCAGTTATCGCCCGGCGGGGCCGAGATGGTGATGGCCGACCCGGCGGCGCGCGCGCCCTTCCAGACCGGGCGCATCTGTGCGCGCAGGCACCCGGTGCGGCCCTGCGCCTCATGCACGGTGGCCACGCCCGCTGCCCCCAGCCGGGTGACGACCGCAGGATCGGCGCGCGGGATATCGCGAATGACAACCCCCATGGCGGCTAGTCCCTTGCGACCGGCGGGGTGCCGTGGGTATGAAATGTCTCAATGGTCTTCAGCCCCCAGGCCTGCCCCTTCTTGCGCTCGCCTTCGGTCCAGCACACGGGCTCCCAATCGGGGGCCAGGATCAGCCGCGCGCCCGAATTGGCCAGTTCCACCCGGTTGCCCGCAGGTTCCCAGACATACAGAAAGAACGTGCCCTGAATGGCGTGCTTGTGCGGGCCGGTTTCGATATGCACGCCGTTTTGCAGAAAGATATCGGCGGCGCGCAGGATATCCTCGCGCTGATCGGTGGCATAAGTGACATGATGCAGCCGCGCATGTCCGCCGCCATGTTCCTCGGTGCAGGCCAGGTCATAAGTTTTGTTGTTGATCGTGAACCAGCACCCGCCGATCCGGCCATTGTCGAGCTGGATATATTCGGTCACACGGCTGCCCAGACAGGTCTGCATGAAGCGCCGGAATTCCCCCACATCCGAGGCCAGCAGATTCAGGTGATCCAGCCTGCGCGGCGCGACCCCGGTAAAGGCACTGGCGGTGTTTTTCAGCGCGGGGCGGTCACCCTCGGGCGGGTCGGCGCGGCGGGTGTCGTAATAGATCTCGAACACATGGCCGAACGGGTCCTCGAACCGGAAGGCGCGGCCATGGCCCATATCGCCCTCCACCCAGCCCAGCACCTTGTAGCCCGATGCCTCGATCGCAGCGACACGCCGCTCCAGCGCTTCGGGGCTGGCGGCGCGGTAACCGATATGGCCCACCCCGGTCGTGTGATGGCGTGTCAGCTTGAGCGAGTGGAATTCATAATCATCCCAGGCCCGCAGCCAGGCGCTGGTGTCATCCTGCGCCGACAGCTTCAGCCCATAGACACGGGTGAAGAAATCCAGCGACTCGTCAAAACGGTCGGTATACATCTCGACATGGCCCAGATGGGCGATGTCGAAGCTCTGGCTGCTCATGGCGGCCCCTCCTCCTCCTCAAAGTTCGTCAACAGTGCGCGGAAAGATCGACTGGAACCCTTCGGCATACTGGCAATCTCGCCCGCCCGACTGCCCGCCGGAATTGCGCTTGAAGTGATTGGCGCGGTGCTGGGCGACGCGGGTGTAATAGTCCCACAGATGCACCTGCCCGCCCATCGCCTCCATCGCGGCGCGCTTCTTGTCCCAGACAGGCGTGATGTCCAGAAACGTGTCGGGTTTCCAGCCCATCTGCTCGGTCTGATGCGGCTCGAACAGGTAAAGCTGCGGCGCGCCCAGCACCTTCTCGCCCGGATTGTGGCCCCAGGCCTGCGCGATCATCCGCGCTTCCAGCGCCACTTGCGTAGTATACATATGGTCGGTGTTATACGGGTCATACTTGCTGTGGCTGAGCATGAAGGCAGGCTGCACGTCGCGGATCAGATCCACGAGCTTCAGCTTGTCGGCCTGTTCCAGATGCAACGGGTAGTCGCCCAGATCAAAGCATTCCAGCCGGTGCACACCCAAGCGATCGGCGGCGGCCTCTGCCTCGGCGCGGCGGATGGCCTTGACCTCGTCCAGCGCCTTGCCCTCTTTCCACAGCCGCGCGCTTTCTCCGCGTTCCCCAAAGGACAGGCAGGCAACTGTCACCTGATAGCCCATGGCCGCATGCAGCGCAATGGCCCCGCCACAACGCCAGACAAAATCAGCCGCATGGGCGGAAATCACGAGGGCTGTTTTCGTGGCTGACATGCGCGCTCCTGCACTATCTCGGGTCCGGGGGACAGTGCCAAACTGCGGCGGGATGCTCAAATCCGAAAGCGCGGGCAGGTCATAAGCTGGCGCAGAGTCACATGACATGGCGCGGGGCGATCCACCGCCCGGCAGCAGCTTACATTTAACCGCAGAGTTATCACGTTGGCACAAGAATATAATTTATTGTTAGCTCAATTCATGCGATCACCAGTGTCACGACCAGCAATCCGGGACCGGGGGCGATGTGATGACCGACCGTTTCAACGCAGGAATGCAGACCCGCCGCAAGGTTCTGGGGGATGCCCATGTCGCGCAGGCCGAGGCCGCGCGCACCGATCTGGACACGCCCTTTCAGTCGCTCATTACCGAAGCGGCCTGGGGCACGGTCTGGGCCTCGGACGCGATCAGCCTGCGCGAGCGGTCCATGCTGACGCTGGCCCTGCTGGCCGCGACCGGCAATTTCGAGGAAATTCCCATGCATGTGCGCGCGACCGCGAATACCGGCGCCACCCAACGCGACGTGATGGAGGCGTTTCAGCATGTCGCCATCTATGCCGGCGTGCCGCGTGCGAACCATGCAATCAAACTCGCCAAGGCGACCTTTGCCGAGATGGAGGCGGCAGACAATGCCCGATGATGGACCCCTGATCCCGCGCAACCTTGCGCTCCACCCCGCGCCCTATGATCCGGGCTACAAGACCACTGTGGCGCGGTCCCCCGCGCTGCCGCTTCTGTCGATGGATTCCTCGGCCTCGGAAGAAACCGGGCCGCGCTTTGGCCATGGCACGCTGGGCGCGTTGGACAACAACCTGATCCTGAACTGGACGCGCGGCAAATCCCCTGCCATCGGCGAGCGGATCGTCATGCATGGCCGCGTGCTGGATGAACGCGGGCGCGGCGTGCCGCATACGCTGGTCGAGATCTGGCAGGCCAATGCAGGCGGGCGCTACCGGCACAAGAAGGACGGCTATCTGGCCCCGCTGGACCCGAATTTCGGCGGCGCGGGCCGCACCATCACGGATGCGGACGGGCGCTATCAGTTCCTGACCATCCGGCCCGGCGCTTACCCTTGGCCCAACCGGGGCAACGACTGGCGGCCCATGCATATCCATGTCTCGGTCTTCGGGCACAGCTTTGGTCAGCGCCTGATCACCCAGATGTATTTCGAGGGCGATCCGCTGATCCCGCTCTGCCCTATTGCGGCGACGATCAAGGATCGCGCGCAGCTTGACCGGCTGGTGGCACCGCTGGACATGGCCAATTCCAAGCCGCTCGACTACCTCGCCTACAAGTTCGATATCGTGCTGCGCGGGCGGCGTCAGAGCATGTTCGAAAACAAGCCGGAGGGGATGTAAGCCATGGTCCAGAAACTGGAAATGCTGCCCGAAACCCCGTCGCAGACGGC
>PWWF01000070.1 GCA_003561595.1 Paracoccaceae bacterium
CCAGCCGGCACGAAACACCAGATCGCCGTCGGGCACGCGCGCGCCGCTTTCCTTGTCGAACAGGCAATGCGCCGCTGTCAGCACCAGCCGTTGCGAGATCAGAGCGCCAGTGCAGAACCCGCGCCCCCCGACATCGATGCGCCCGACCCCTTCCCAGCCCTGCACCTGCAGGCTGCTTTCAAGCATCTGCAAGGGCGGGTCCGTGGCCAGCGCGGCCTGCGGCAGCACATGCGGCAGCACAGCGGCAAACAGGGCAGCAAGGCACAGGCGCATCCGGGCTCTCCGACGGGGGTGACCCGGATGCTATAGCATGAAATCGCGGCAGCTTCATGGCCGCCCTGCCCGAGATGGAGAATTTACGTCAGCACCGGCGCCGCATCGCCACACAGCGCGCGGGGCTTTGGCCCGCCAGTCGCCCAGTCCAGCAATTCGACCGTATGGACAACGGGCGTGCCGGTTCCCGATCCGATCTGCATCATGCAGCCGATATTGCCTGCCGCAATCACATCGGGCGATTTCGCTTCCAAAGTTGCGACCTTGCGCGCCTTCAACTGTCCGGAAATCTCGGGCTGCATCAGGTTGTAGGTCCCGGCAGAACCGCAGCACAGATGCGCGTCCTTCGGCTCGACCACCTCGAACCCGGCGCGTTTCAGCAGGTCCTTGGGATAGGTCTTGATCTGCTGGCCATGCTGCAGCGAACAGGCCGCGTGATAGGCGACCCTCACACCCTGCGGCGCGCCTTTTGGAACATCAAGTTTCATCAGCACCTCGCTGATATCCATGGCAATCTCGCTGACGGCCTGCGCCTCTTTCGCCAGCGCGTCATTGCGGAACATATGCCCGTAATCCTTGACCGTGGTGCCGCAACCGCTGGTGTTGATGACCACGGCATCCAGCCCCTCGCCCTGCATCTCCTGCCACCAGGCGCGGATATTCTTCGCGGCCGAGGCATGGCTTTCCGCCGATTTTCCCATGTGATGGGTCAGCGCCCCGCAACAGCCCTGCCCCTCGGCGATGACAACCTCTGCCCCCAGCCGCCGCAACAGCCGGATGGTCGCGTCGTTGATATCGGTGTTCAGCGCGCGCTGTGCACAGCCCGTCATCAGCGCGACCCGCATCTTGCGCGGCCCCTCGGGCGCAAAGACCTGCGGATCGTCATTGCGGCTGACCGGCGGGATGCGTTTGGGCGCCATGTCCAGCATCGCGCGCAGCCGCGCATCAGGCATCAGCGCGCGAAAGGGCCGGCCCAGCCTGGCCGCCACCAGCGCCGCACGAAACCGCATCGGATAGGGCAGGATCTTCGCCAGCGTCCAGCGCAGCGCGCGTTCGAATAACGGTCGCTTGTAAGTCTGTTCGATATATTCGCGCGCATGATCGACCAGATGCATGTAATGCACCCCCGAGGGGCAGGTGGTCATGCAGGCCAGACAGGACAGGCAACGGTCGATATGCGTGACCGTCTTTTCATCCGCCGGGCGCCCCTTTTCCAGCATGTCCTTGATCAGGTAGATACGCCCGCGCGGGCTGTCCAACTCATCACCCAGGATGGCATAGGTCGGGCAGGTCGCCGTGCAGAACCCACAATGCACGCAGGTGCGCAGAACCTCGTTCGACCGCGCCGTGGCCGGGTCAAGAAGCTGATCGGCTGTGAAATTTGTCTGCATGTCGTGTCTATCCCATCAAACCGGGGTTCAACACCCCGCGCGGATCAAATTTCGCCCGCAACCCGGCGGCAAGGGCCGCGACCGGCGCGGGCTCTGGCTGGAACGCGGGCAGGGCCGCGCGCGTCGCCTCGGACCCGCGGATCAGCGTGGCATGGCCACGGAATGCCCCCAGATCGGCCCGCAGATCGCGCCCCTCGGCGCAACAGGCCCAGATCAGCCCGCCGCCCCAATCCATCACCACCGGGCAATCGGCCCGCGCCACGATCTCGCCTGCGTCCGACGGCCGGGCCGAGATGCGCCAGACATCGCCCGCTTGCCCGGCAAAGGCGGTCACATCGCGGATGCCTCGCCACAGATCCGCGCTCGCCGCGCCCTCCACGCGCTCCCACTCGCCCCCCAGCGCCTCCTCCAGCGCCGCCAGCCGGTAACGCACCTGCGCGCCGAACCCCTCGATCCGCAGCGCCACGCGGCCATCGGCATCGCGCGCCGCGCCATTGACTTCATAAGGCGTGCCCAGCGCGCGCGACATCACCGTGACCGCCTCTTGCGGGGGCATGGCGGCACTGCGCAGGCTCGCCTGCGCCTCGGGCACCGGCAAGAGCTTGAAGGAACATTCGCTCAGCACCCCCAGCGTGCCCCACGCCCCGGCCATCAGCTTGACCAGATCATAGCCGGTGACATTCTTCATCACCCGCCCGCCATTCTTGACAATGGTGCCAGAGCCGTCAACGAACCGCACCCCGATCAGACTGTCGCGGCACGCCCCCGCCTGCACCCGCCGCGGCCCCGAGGCATTGGCCGACACCATCCCCCCGACCGTCGGCGCGCCCTCGGTGCCCAGAAGCGCGCGCATATCCATCGGCTCGAACGGCAGGCGCTGCCCTTCCGCAGCCAGCGCCGCCTCGACCTCGGCCAGCGGCGTGCCTGCCCCCACGACCAGCGTCAGCGCGCCGGGCTCATACAGCCCTATGCCCGACAGGCCGCCCGTTTCCAGCATTTCACCCGTCACAGGCCGCCCGACACTGCGCGTGCCCCCGCCGCGTACGACCAGCGGCCCGCGCGCTGCGCGCACCATCCCGGATAATTCTTCTTCATTCGCAGGCCGCATGACGCGCGCTCCTATCTCTCACCCCTTGGGCTTCATCTTGCCAAAAATACTCAAGAAAACGCTGCGCCCCGGCGCACCGCCGGCTCAGGCTGCGCGCCGTGTGGCACTTGCCTGCAGCGGAAACACCTTGGCAGGGTTCAGCAGCCAGTGCGGGTCGAACACATCCTTGACGCGCATCTGCGCTTCCAGATCCTCGGGCGTGAATTGCACCGACATCAGGTCACGCTTCTCGATCCCGACACCATGCTCGCCCGTCAGGCACCCCCCGGCCTCGACACAGAGTTTCAGGATCTCGGCACCAAAGGCCTCGCACAGTTCCAGATCACCGGGCTTGTTGGCATCGAACAGGATCAGCGGGTGCATGTTGCCATCGCCCGCATGAAAGACATTCGCCACATCCAGCCCGAACTCCTTCGACATCTCCCCAATCCGGCGCAGCACGAAGGGCAGGCTCGACACCGGGATCGTCCCATCCAGGCACATGTAATCATTGATATTGCCCATCGCCCCAAAGGCCGATTTGCGGCCCAGCCAGATGCGCTTGCTCTCATCCTCGGACTGGCTTTCGCGCAGCTCCACCGGGTTATGGCGGCGCGCGATCTGCGTGATCAGGCCAAGCTGCGCGTCGATCTCGTCCTGCGATCCCTCGACCTCGACGATCAGCAGCGCCTCGCAATCGGGATAGCCCGCTTTCGCGAAATCTTCGCAGGCGCGGATGCAGGGGCGGTCCATGAACTCGATCGCCACAGGCAACACCCCGGCCTTGATGATATCCGACACGCAGGCCCCCGCCACTTCGGAACTGTCGAACCCCATCAGCACCGGGCGCGCGCCCTCGGGCTTGGGCAGGATGCGCAAAGTCGCCTCGGTCACGACACCAAGCTGGCCTTCCGATCCGCAGACCAGCCCCAGCAGGTCATAGCCCGTCGCGTCCATATGCGCCCCACCCAGTTCGACCACCGTGCCATCCATCTGCACCAGCGTCACGCCCAGCAGGTTATTCGTCGTCACCCCGTATTTCAGGCAATGCGCCCCGCCCGAATTCATTGCGATATTTCCGGCAATCGCGCAGGCCAACTGACTGGACGGGTCGGGCGCATAGAAGAAACCGTCACTTTCCACCTCGCCCGTCACGGCCAGATTGGTGATGCCCGTCTGCACCCGGATGATCCGGTCTGCATGGTGGACCTCCAGCACATCGCGCATCCGCGCCACGCCCAGAATGATCGCATCCTCGGTCGGCAGCGACCCGCCCGCAAGCGAGGTGCCCGCCCCGCGCGGCACGACGGGCACGCGTTCCTCATGGCAAATGCGCAGCACATCCGCGACCTCTGCGGTCGTGCCGGGCAGCACCACGGCCATGGGCAGGCAGGTATAGGCCGTCAGCGCATCGCATTCATAGGCGCGGCGCTCGGCCTCATCGCGGATCAGCGCCTGCGCTGGCAAGACTTCGGCCAGCCGGGCCAGCACGCGGTCACGCTTTGCCAGCGTTGCAGGATTGGCAGCAGGCATGTCCATGATATGCTCCTCCACGGCAGATTTGGTAAAATAATATTACCAATTTTGGCAAAAGCAAGCAAAACTTCGTCGAATTCACGCAACCATGCTCAGATCACCGGCTGCTATGCCCTTGTTGGTGCAAGGGCGTCCATGTTGAAACCGGTCAGAGGCAGCCGTACCGCGCCATTCTCATGGGCCAAGCCGGGGGAGCCCGATAAGCGCAGAGCGGCCAATCGACAGCGATGCCGAGGCAAGGAGCGGCGCGGTTTGAGCGGTCGATCAGAACGAACGACCAGCCCGCCCCACCCGGCGTCTGCGCCGATCAGCCCCCCAGAGCGCAAGCGCCACACCGCCCAGAATGCCCAGTGAACACAGGATAAGGCGCACGCTCAGCGGCTCGGCGATGAACAGCACACCGCCGCCCGCCGCGATTGCCGGCACGGTCAGTTGCACATAGGCGGCCGTGCTGCGTTCAAGCGCGGGCAGGACGCTGTACCAGATGGCATAGCCCAGCCCTGACGCCAGCGCGCCAGAGGCAATCGCATAGAGCCAGCCCGCCGGGCTGATCGTCTGCCCAAGCAGCCCCGGCAGGATCAGCAGCAGCGCGATGGGCAGGCAGCGCAGGAAATTGCCGCCCGTATCGACCAGCGGCGCGGCTGATCCGCGCCCGATCAGGGTATAGGCCGCCCATGCAAGCCCTGCGAGGATCATCAGGGCCGCGCCAAGCGGGTCTGGCGCGGTCACGCCCGGCAAGACCAGAAATATCAGGAACAGCGTGGCCGCAGAGAAACCCGCCCATTCGACAGCACCGGGCCTTTCGCCATGCCCGATGGCCCAGCCCAGCATGCCCAGTTGCACGGCAGCAAACAGCAACAGTGCGCCTGTTCCCGCGGCAAGGTCCAGATAAGCATAGGAAAATGCAATCGCATAGAGAAAGAGAGCAAGCGCGCCGCCCATGCTGCCGCCCATCCGCCCCCATCTTGGCGGTGCCCCCCGCCATGCAAGGATCAGCACAAGCATCAGCGCGCCAGAGGCCAGACGGATGCCGGTATAGGCCAGCGCATCTGCCTCGCCCTCGGCCAACGCCACGCGGTTCAGGACCGAATTTGCGGCAAAGGCCACCATTGCCAGTGCCGTCAGGAGCGCGATTTTCAATGCTGATGATGCTGCCATGCGTATATTCCCCAAGGCTGCATCCAGCCCGCCACCCATCGGCGCTAGCAGATGCCTGCAATTCCGGCAAGCGACCGTCCCTGTTATTGCCGATCAGCCGCCGGCGAAAACCGATCAACCTGTTGATCTGCTTATGGATGCCTGACCCTCCCTCTCGGATTGAAAGGGGAATGTCGGCAGGTTGTCGCTCTCGGATGAATGGAGCGTCCAATGGGCGCAGAGAGGCTTCAGAACAACGCGATGCACGCCCGCGCCATGGAAAACAGAATGTGCGGACGTTCTGCCCTGCACCGCGCCCGGCATGGATCAAACCACGCCGAAGAAGCGAAGCTGCCCTTGCGCCGGTCTTTCCCGACGCCCCTGGCGATCAGGGGGCGACCGCCGGGCGGCGGAGACCCGTCAGCGCTGACGTCCGCGCCCGGCCCCGGCCATCAGACGGGCGGTTTCCTGCAACCTCGGGTCATTGCGCAGATCCGACACTGGCACGGGCAGGCGGCGGCGCCAGTTGGGATGGCTTGTAACAGTGCCAGGCAGATTGGCCTGTTCCACGCATTCCAGCACATCTTCGGCCTGCACCGCCACCAGCCGCGCGGGCGTTGCGGCCAGCGCGCGATGCATGTCCGCCACAGCGGGCCCGCCGATACCGGCTTCCAGCGCCGCACGATCCGCGCGGCGGCGGGCCCGGTGGGCATCCGCGTCTTCGGGGGCAAGATTTCCGATCCGGGTCCACCAGTCGATTTCGCGCGCGCCCTGCCAGCCGCGATAGGTCGGCAGGTCATGGGTGGAAAAGCTGGCGAGAATGGCCTCGGGCCAGTCGCCGGGCGGGCGCAGATGGCCGTTCTCGACCTCGAACATCATGACGCGGCAGCCCAGCACGCCGCTGGCTTCCAGATCGGCGCGCAAGCCCTCCGGGATGACGCCCAGATCCTCGCCCACGATATACGCCCCGGCGCGCGCAGCCTCCAGCCGGGCGACGGCCAGCAGAGCGTCGCGCGGCATGGTGACATAGGCGCCGGGCAGACCGGGCGGCACCCAGAAGGCCCGCGCAAAGCCCAGGATATGATCGATCCTGAGCAGCCCGCATTGGCGGAATTGCGCGCGCAGAATGGCGGCGAATGGCTCCAGATTGCGCGCGAGCAGCGCTTGCGGGTCCAGCGGGGCCAGACCCCAGCTTTGCCCGTCCGGCGCGAACGCATCGGGCGGCGCCCCAAGGCTGACCGAGCGCGCGTATAGCTGAGGGTCGGCCCAAGTCTCGGCCCCGTCCGGGTGCGTTCCAACCGCCAGATCCAGATAGAGGCCATGGCGCATCCCCGCCGCGCGCGCACGCGCCTGGGCGTGGTCAAGCTGGGCCTGTGCCATCCATTGCGCCCATGCGTGGAAGTGCAGCGCCTCCGGGTTCCGGGCAGCGAAGTCGCGCACCTCGGGACTGTCAGGGCTTTGGAACGCGGCAGGCCAATCCGGCCAGCGCGGGCCGAGCGCGTCGGACAGCGCCTGATGGGTCGCGAAAACCTCCAGCGCCTGCCCTTCATCCTGCCGCCACCGAGTCAATTCCGGATCACCGTCGAATTCCGCAAAAGCCGCACGCAGGGCCACCATCTGCGCTGGGATTTCCACGTCATGGTCGATCAGCGCGCCGGTGCTGTGCGCATCCCTGCCGACCGCTACATGCCGGATATCCAGCCGCGCCCGGTGCGAGGGGGCGTAGGGGCTGATCGCGCCCGCGTCACCGGAAAAGCCCGCATGGATGGGGTTGATGCCCAGAAAATCGGCGCTGTGTTCCCCCAGCATTGCGGCCATTTCGCCCAGCAGCGCGTAATCGCCAAGCCCCGCTGGCTGCCCCTCCCACAGCCCGTAAAGCGGCGCGGTCATGCCCCAGCCGCGCGGCGGCAGGTCCAGCCGCGCAGGCGCGCTGACCAGCGGGGCGCTGCGCCCGTCCACCACGACCCGATGCAGCCCGCGCGGCACAGGGGCCGATGGGTCGCCCATGCCGCCGTGTTCCAGATGCAGTTCTGCACCGGGCGGCAGATCGGCCACCATGCCCTCGGTCACGATATGGGCGCGGACCGGCGCGCGCGCCTGCAACGCGGCCAAGTGGCGCGCGGCCTCCTCCTCGGTGTCAGAAGGATAACCCAGCGCGCGCAAGATCGCCGCCCGTGTCTCGGACGGTGCCTCGACAAACCGGCCCGCGCCGTCATGGTAGCGCCAGACGATTCCCAGCTGCTGGCACAGCGCGTCCAGATGGGGGGTCATGGTCTCCTCCTTACCCCGCGTTTTCCAGCACGAAAGCCACGACCGAGTGCGCGGCAACAGCAGTCGGACCACCCGCTGGCGGGGCGTCAGCATCGGGCGCGCCATCGTTCGATTGCGTGTCCAGGGCGCGGGTCCAGACCAAGCCCTCGGGCGCGTCG
>PWWF01000005.1 GCA_003561595.1 Paracoccaceae bacterium
GCGTCCGCATTGGCCGCGCACCCGCAAGACCAGAGACAGTTTTTTCCACCAGCCCCTGATGGGGGCTTCCCATCGGGTGTGAAAAGCCTATGCTTGCACCATCGAAAGGGGGCGCCATGAGCGGAATCGACTACGGCAATCTGATGCACGACGCCATGCGGGGACTGATCCGCAGGGTGATGGAGCAGGTTGCCCAGGACGGCTTGCCGGGCGATCATCATTTCTTCATCACCATCGACACGGGCCATCCGGACATGCAGATGGCCGACTGGCTGCATGAACGCTACCCCGAGGAAATTACCCTTGTCGTGCAGCACTGGTTCGACAATCTGGTGGTGGAAGAGGACGGCTTTGCGATCACGCTGAATTTCGGCAATTCGCCCGAACCCCTCTATATCCCGTTTGACGCGATCTCGACCTTTGTCGACCCGTCGGTTGAATTCGGCCTGCGCTTCGAGCTGCAGCAGGACGATGATGACGAGGATGAGGATGACGAAGAGGCCCCGATGCTCGAAGATGCGCCGCAGGAAGAGAAAAGCGGCGAGGTCGTCAGCCTGGACCGTTTCCGCAAATAAAACCGTTTCCGCAAACAGCACACGGTATGCAACGGCATGCCGATTGATTTCCCGCTGACCAGTCGCTAAGCACCTTGCAGACCCCGCCCTTGCAAGGAGCCTCATTCATGACTGCAACCCGCACCGAAACCGACAGCTTCGGCCCGCTGGACGTGCCCGCCGACAAGTATTGGGGCGCGCAGACCCAGCGCTCGATCCGCAATTTCCCCATCGGCTGGGAACGCCAGCCCGTACCCATCATCCGCGCGTTGGGGGCTGTCAAATGGGCCTGTGCGCTGGTCAATATGGAACAGGGCAGTCTGGATGCGCAGCGCGGTGATGCCATCGTGCAGGCCGCACGCGAAGTGTTCGAGGGCAAGTTTGACGACAATTTTCCGCTTGTCGTCTGGCAGACGGGCTCTGGCACCCAGTCCAACATGAATGCGAATGAGGTGATCTCGAACCGCGCGATCGAGATACTGGGCGGGCAGATGGGTACCAAGGACCCGGTCCACCCCAATGATCATTGCAACATGGGCCAGTCCAGCAATGACACCTTCCCCACGGCGATGCATGTCGGCATCGGAATGCTGGCGCGCGATGTGCTGCTGCCGGGGCTGGAAAAGCTGCATGGCGCGCTGGTCGCGAAATCGGACGAATTCAAGGATATCATCAAGATCGGGCGCACCCATACGCAGGATGCCACGCCCCTGACGCTGGGGCAGGAATTCGGCGGCTACGCGCATCAGGTGCGCATGGGCATCCAGCGGGTCCAGATGTGCCTGCCCCATATCTACGAATTGGCACAGGGCGGCACGGCAGTCGGCACCGGGCTGAACACCCGCAAGGGCTGGGATAGCGCGGTCGCAGGCCATATCGCCCAAATCACCGACCTGCCTTTCGTCACCGCGCCCAACAAGTTCGAGGCGCTGGCCGCCCATGACGCGATGGTCATGTTCTCGGGCGCGCTGAAAACCGTGGCCGCATCGCTCTTCAAGATCGCCAATGACATGCGGCTTCTGGGTTCCGGCCCCCGCTCCGGCCTGGGCGAGCTGATCCTGCCGGAAAACGAGCCAGGATCGAGCATCATGCCCGGCAAGGTCAACCCCACACAGGCCGAAGCGCTGACCATGGTTTGTGCGCATGTCATGGGCAATGACGCCGCCGTGGGCTTTGCAGGCTCTCAGGGGCATTTCGAACTGAATGTCTATAACCCGATGATGAGCTACAATGTCCTGCAGAGCATGCAGCTTCTGGGCGACGCAGCCGCCAGCTTCACCGACAACATGGTGGTCGGCACGCAGGCCAATGTCGAACGCATCGACAAGCTGATGAAGGAATCGCTGATGCTGGTCACGGCGCTTGCGCCGACCATCGGCTATGACAACGCGACCAAAGTGGCCAAGACCGCGCATAAGAACGGCACCACCCTGCGCGAAGAGGCGATTGCACTGGGTTTTGTCGATGGCGAGACATTCGACCGTGTCGTGCGCCCCGAACAGATGATTGGCCCCAAGGACTGAAGCCACTGCACCTGCATCCCAAAAAGGGCCGCGCCACAGCGTGGCCCTTTTTTCATGCGCTGACATACACGCAAGGGCCATGTGATTACTCACCGCCCCCGGCTGGCTTTTCTGGCTTTCGCCCCTAATAGGCAGAGATCGCCGGATCAGCAAAAAACCGCCATGATGATTTTTCTGTTACGAGCCATGAAACCTTTTCGCGCCCCGGACATTTCTTATTCAATCGGCACCACGGTGGTGCCGCTGCCAATACAGAAGGAACTGAGTAAATGTTGAACAAGTTTCTCGCAACGACCGCTCTGAGTGCAATGCTTGCCCTGCCCGCTTATGCGCAGACCGCCGACACCGCCGAGGAGCCGATGGATGCGCCGGCAGTCGAGGAAGGCATGGACGCGCCCGAAGGCGATGACCCGATGGCGGATGATCCCATGGCGGATGACCCGCTCGCAGATGACGCTCTTGACGGAGACCCTCTTGCTGAGGAAGAGTTTGACACCGACATGACCGAAGAGCCGGATGCGCCTGAAGCAGGGGCCGAGGCCGGTATCGAGCTGACCGCTGATGAAGTTATCGGCGCTGACGTGCTGAGCTTTGAAGGCGAATCGATCGCAAATGTCGATGATGTGGTGCTGACCGCCGAAGGCGACGTCGAATATATCCTGGTTGATGTGGGCGGCTTCCTTGGACTGGGTGCGCGCACTGTCGCCATTCCCTTTGCCGACGTGACTGTCCAGATGGATGATGCGGGCAATCCCGAACTGCAAACGCAGCTGTCCGAAGATGATCTGGAAAACATGCCGGAATATGAAGAAGGGTAATCCCTTTTTCGCGTAACGAGTACGGCCCGGGTGCTTTGCACCCGGGCTTTTTTTAATCGATCTGAATAAATTTATCTGCGCCAATAGAATAAACCCCATGTCATATATGAATGACGTTGCGGCCTGAATCCGATAAAATTCGGCGTTCGCTTATTCTCTTGCCGCTTGATACAGCCCGGTCGCATCGTCTAGGATCGCGCCATGAGCCGGATCATCAACCTGCGCACCACCCGCAAACAGGCCGCCCGCGACAGCAAGCGGCGCGCGGCATCCGAGAATGCCGCCCGACACGGGCGCAGCAAGCGTGACCGCACGCTTGATGAGGCCCGCGCCACCAAGGCGGGCCGCGATCTGGATGGTCACAAGCTCGACAAGGAATGACCGCGCGCCCGGTCAAACACTCGCTGACCCTGCGCGGTCACCGCACATCCGTGTCGCTGGAAGATGCCTTCTGGATCGAATTCCGCAAACTCGCCGCCGCGCGCGGCATGGCGCTGAATGCGCTCGCCGCACAGATCGACGCGGAACGCGGCGATATCGGCCTTGCCTCGGCCATCCGGGTATTCGTGCTGGAACAGACCATCGCCCGCGCAGCGCAGCCCCGGCAGGCCGAAGATTGAGTATTTTCGGCAAGATGAAGCTGCAGACAGGCTCAGCCAACAAGGGCCCTAGCCACCCTCATGGCTTCATCTTGCCATAAATACTCAAAAAAGACGCCTGACACTCGGCGCGACCCTGGCGGGCGAAGCTCAGCCCTCTTCGACCTCGTCTTCGTCGCCCGTCTCAGCCACGCGGGCGACCGACACCACCAACTCGCCATTCGAGGTGTTGAACACCCGCACCCCGCCCGCAGAGCGCGAGCGGAACGAAATCCCCTGCACCGGCACGCGGATCGACTGCCCGCGCGAGGTGGCCAGCATGATCTGGTCCGACGCCTCGACCGGGAAACAGGCGACAAGCTGGCCGCCGCGCATCGCCCGGTCCATCGCCGCCACACCCATGCCGCCGCGCCCGCGCACGGGGTAATTGTGACTGGATGACAGCTTGCCCATCCCCTTCTCGGTGATGGTCAGGATCAGATCCTCGCTGGCCGACATCTCGGCATAGCGCTCGGGCGAAAGCGCGCCCTCGGCGGCGTCCTCTTCATCCTCGCCCTCATCCTCGACCACGCCCGCCATCGCGCGGCGCATCTTCAGATAGGTGGCGCGTTCCTCGGGGCTGGCCTCGAAATGGCGGATCACGGCCATCGAGACGACGCGGTCGCCCTCACCCAGCCGCACCCCACGCACGCCGGTCGAATCGCGCCCCTTGAAGATGCGCACATCCGTCGTGCGGAACCGGATCGCGCGGCCCGAGGCCGTGACCAGCATCACGTCGTCATCCTCATCACAGATCCGCGCATTCACAAGGCTCACGCCCTCGGGCAGCTTCATCGCGATCTTGCCGTTGCGCATGACATTGGTGAAATCCGACAGCGCATTGCGCCGCACATCCCCGGCCGAGGTCGCAAAGACGATCTGCAGGTTCTGCCATTCCTCCTCGGGGCGTTCGACAGGCATGATCGCCGCCACGCTGACCCCGCTGGCAATGGGCAGGATATTGACCATCGCCTTGCCCCGCGCATTGCGCCCGCCCAGCGGCAGGCGCCAGGTCTTGAGCTTGTAGACCATCCCGTCCGTGGTGAAGAACAGAAGCTGCGTATGGGTATTGGCCACGAACAGCGATGTGACGACATCATCATCCTTGGTCGCCATCCCCGCCAGCCCCTTGCCGCCGCGCCGCTGGGCGCGGAACTCATGCAGCGGCGTGCGCTTGATATACCCGCCCGAGGTGATGGTCACGACCATATCCTCGCGCTCGATCAGGTCCTCGTCCTCCATATCGCCGGACCAGTCCACGATCTCGCTGCGCCGGGGCACGGCGAATTGCTCGCGCACCTCGCGCAGTTCCGTCCCGATGATCTCCATCACCCGCGCGCGCGAGCGCAGGATATCCAGGTAATCCTTGATCTTCGCGGCCAGGCTTTCCAGCTCGTCCGTGACCTCCTTGACGCCCATCGCCGTCAGGCGCTGCAACCGCAGATCAAGGATCGCGCGCGCCTGCACTTCCGACAGGTTATAGGTGCCGTCCTCGTTCATCGTGTGGCTGGGATCGTCGATCAGCCGGATATAGGGCGCGATGTCCGCAGCAGGCCAGCGCCGTTCCATCAGGCGGGTGCGCGCCTCTGCCGGATCAGCCGAGGCGCGGATGGTCGCCACCACCTCATCCACATTCGAGACTGCGACCGCCAGACCGCACAGCACATGGGAGCGTTCGCGCGCCTTGTTCAGCTCGAACGCCGTGCGCCGCGTCACCACTTCCTCGCGGAACCCGATGAAAGCGCTCAGAAAATCGCGCAGGGTCAGTTGCTCGGGCCGCCCGCCATTCAGCGCCAGCATGTTGCACCCGAATGAGGTCTGCATCGGCGTGAAGCGGAACAGCTGGTTCAGCACCACATCCGGCGTGGCGTCGCGCTTCAGTTCCACCACCACGCGCACACCGATGCGGTCGGATTCATCCGCGACCGAGGATATCCCCTCGATCTTCTTCTCGCGCACCGCCTCGGCGATCTTTTCCACCATGGTGGATTTGTTCACCTGATACGGGATCTCATCCACGATGATGGCGTAGCGGTCCTTGCGGATTTCCTCGACATGGGTTTTCGCGCGGATGATGACCGACCCGCGCCCTTCCAGATAGGCCTTGCGCGCGCCTGAGCGACCCAGGATCTGCGCACCCGTGGGGAAATCGGGGGCGGGCACGTACTCCATCAGATCGACACTGGTCAGATCGGGGTTCTCGATCAGCGCCAGCGTCGCATCGACCACCTCGCCCAGATTATGCGGCGGGATATTGGTCGCCATGCCCACGGCAATCCCGCCCGCGCCATTGACCAGCATATTGGGAAAGCGCGCGGGCAGAACAGTGGGTTCGCGGTCGCGCCCGTCATAATTGTCCTGAAAATCGACCGTATCCTTGTCGATATCGGCCAGAAGCGCGCCTGCCGCCTTGTCCATGCGCACTTCGGTATAGCGCATCGCAGCCGGGTTATCGCCGTCCATCGAGCCGAAATTGCCCTGCCCGTCCAACAGCGGCAGCGACATCGAAAAGGGCTGCGCCATGCGCACCAGCGCGTCATAAATCGCCGAGTCGCCATGCGGGTGATAGGTGCCCATCACATCCCCCACCGCGCGGGCGGATTTGCGATAGGGCTTGTCATGCGTGTTGCCCGCATCATGCATCGCGAACAGAATGCGCCGATGCACAGGTTTCAGGCCATCGCGCAGATCGGGGATCGCGCGGCTGACGATCACGCTCATGGCGTAGTCAAGATAGGACGCCCGCATTTCCTGCGTGATGGAAATGGACGGGCCCAACGGCCCACCGGGCGGGGTTTCATCCATGTTTTCAGGTGGTTCCGGGGTGTCGTTCACGCAATCCTCGCCGCTCTGCCGCTCGTTCCAGATATGGTTGCAAGACTTGTATCAGAACCACGATATAGGGTGCAATGGCGCATTCCCGGCGCATTTGGCAGCCAGCGGAGATAAGTGATAACAACATGTTTTCATTGATTATTATCTTTCCTTTGGCATGATTTCAGAACGTATCAGCAAAAGGACCCACAGATGGAGAAACACCCTGTCGAACTCATGCTCAAGGGCTATGGCCTGACCACGGCGGAAATGATCTATCGCCTGCCCGATCACAGCCATGTCCTCAATACCTTTGTCTGGCAGGACTATGACCTTGCCCCCGATTACCCGCGCCTGTTCGAATTCATCGAATTCTGGCATGACAGTATCGAGGGGCCGCTGCATTCGGTGCGCTTCACCCATCGCAAACAGCTCTCGGCGGGCGAATGGCGTCATGTGGTGGGCGAGTTCGATCTGGGCAAATTCTCGCGCGGGAACCTGCGCCTGCATTAGCGCGCGCGCAGGCTCACCAGCCACAGCCCGGCGATGGCAAAGGACGCGCCCGCGTTCCAACTTGCCATTGACAGGCCCAGCATCTCCCACGGGACCTCATCGCAGCGCACCACAGGGGCCTCCATGATCTGCGCAAGCAAGTCCTCGGCGCTCATGCCGCTGACATCGCCCGCCGCGCAGCTCGCCGGCCCCTCCCACCAGCCGCGCTCGACCCCGGTGTGATAGACCCCGATCCCACCGGACCCGGCCGCGCCCGCAGCGCCAATCAGCGCCAGGGGCGACCAGATCAGCGCGCCTGCGCCCAACAGCGCCACCACATGCGGCCAGCGCTGCCAGATGCACAGCGGACAGGGCGCCAGCCCGCCGATATGCTCGAATGCCAGCGCCCCCAGCAACAGCCCCACGGACCCCGCCAGCGCGAGCATCTGCAATCGCCGCCCCCGGCTCGCCTGCATCAGAACACCCTCAACACCAGAAATCCACCCAAGAGTAGCCCCATGAACAGCGTGAACATCAAGCCCAGCCGCCGCTCGATGAAATCACGAATCGGTGCGCCGTATTTCCACAACAGCGCGGCCACGATGAAGAACCGCAGCCCCCGCGCCACGATCGAGGCGACCAGAAACACCCCCAGCGACAGGCCCGTCACCCCCGACAGGATGGTGATGACCTTGTAGGGAAAGGGCGTGACGCCTGCGATCAGCACCGCCCAGGCGCCCCAGTCATTGTACCGCTCGGCGAATGCGTCGAAATACGCCTCCTTGCCGTAGAACTCCAGCACCGGGCGCCCGACCGTCTCGAACGCGCCATACCCGATCCAGTAACCCGCCAGCCCCCCCGCGACCGAGGCCGCGGTCGCCACCCCCGCGATCACAAAGGCGCGCGAGGGCGCGGCCACGATCATCGCGATCATCAGCACATCGGGCGGGATGGGAAA
>PWWF01000064.1 GCA_003561595.1 Paracoccaceae bacterium
CGCCGCGCTCCAGCATCCGGCGCTGCGGGTCAAGGCGCTGGTCATGGCGGCCAAAGCGGTAGCCGGGCCACCCCTCCAGCCGGTCGGTGGTGCGCAATGTGACCGACCCTTCCAGCGTCAGGCCCGCGGCCGGGGCGCCGAACAGATGCCGCGCTGCGACCTCCAGCATCGGCGGGCCGGCCAGATCAACCGGGCCCTCGCGCGTCAGGGTCAGATCGAAATCCATGCGTTCGGGCAGGAAATCCTCGACCAGCACGGTCTGGCTGGCCAGTGGCTGGGCATCCGGGTCCGACAGCATCTCGACCCGCCAGACCCCGCGCGGCACATCGCCACCCAGCGGCAGGGCAAAGACATGCCCGCCCGCGCGTTCATGCTGGCTGACGTTACGCGAATATTCCACCCCGTCAGGCCGCATCAGCCGGGCGATCATGGGCAGACCGTGGAGCGCCTGCGCGCGGTGGTCGCGGGCCAGCGCCGTGACGTGTATGACCTCTCCGGCGCGGTAGGCACCGCGATCCGTGGTCAGAAACAGGTCCACCGGGCCGGGCGCAGCCCGCCCCTCAACACCCCGATCCGACAGGTCGAACTCGGGATCATCAAGCGAGAGCATCGCCATGTCGTCATCATTTTCAACCATCACCATTACCGGCGCGCTGGCCCCCGTCCCGCGCGTCAGCGCATCGGCAAAGCGCGCATGGCCCTGCGCGTCGCTGACTGCCTCGCCCAGCACGCGGTTGGACCGCGCCAGAAGCGCCACACGCAGCCCCGCAACCGGCTGGCCATCCGACAGGCGTTGCGCCACAACATGCAGGCCATCATTCCCCTTGAGCGTGCTGACGCCCAGATCAGAGATCATGAACCACTGCATGGCGGGGGCCACATCATAGCCGTCCGTGCCGGGGACAGCGGCGCGCAGGACATAGACGCCCGGGTCCAGCGGCCCGGCCTCTTCCAGCGGCAGGCGCGAGGTTGCGGTGCGGTTCAGCGCCCCCTCGACCCGCGCAGTGCCGGTCCAGACCGGCTCTGCCAGCAGGTCCTCGAAACGTCGGCCGTCCCATTCGCCCAGCGAGCGCGCGAAATCGCCCTGCCGGATTGCCGTGACCAGATTGCGGTCCGACACCCGCAAGAGGCGCAGATCTAGCTGATCGGCATTGACCGTTTCCACCGGCAGCGCGCGCGGGCCAGAGGCCGGCAGCACATAGCCGCGCCCGGGAAAGGCCACGCGCGGACTGCGGTCGCGGACATAGACCTCCAGCGGCACATCATTCGCCAGCGTATCGCCTGAGGCCGCAGGCAGGCCGGTGCGCAGGGTCAGCGTGTAGCTTTCGCCATACTCCACCCCGCTCAGGCAAAGCTGATTGCCCTCGGCCTCGACCGCGAGGCCGGAGATCCGGCTTTGAACGAAAGGGGCATAATCGCGCGAGGGCGACAGCTCTTCGGAAAACACGGCGCAGATGCGCGGGGCGGCGGTCGTGGCCTCAATGTCGTGCGACAGCATGCGAAAGCCATATTGCTCGCGCATCCGGGCCAGCCGTTCGGGCGCGATGCCGGGGGATAGCTGATCGGCCAGCCGCAGCGCCGCCAGCCCCTCTTCGCCGCGAAACACGGCCTCCAGCGCGTCGGCCAGATGGGCCAGCGCATTGGCGCGCAGCCTTGTGTCCTCGGCCCGCAAAGCGGCGTTCAGCGCGGCGCGCATGGCGCGGCGATTCATCTCCCACCGGTTGCCCTGCCCCGCTTCGGCCTGCGCGCGGGTCGCGTGGGCATAGGCCAGCCAGGCCTGTGGGCTTTGCGACACGGTCACAGCCGCGCCCGCGCGGGTCAGCGCATCGCCCCCGCCCTGCCCTTGCAGCAGCGCCTCCTCGCTCATGCCATTGGCGTGGTAGCGCAGCGCCATGCCCTCGGCCTGCGCGCGGGCGGCGGACAGATCATCGCTGCCCAGAAAACCCAAATCCCGGCGCAGGCTGCTCGCCGCGCGCAACCGGGCCTGCGAGGTGGCGCTGATTCGCCCCGACAGCGCGCCCTCGAACGGGGTGGCGGCGCCAGGGGCGGATTTCGGAAAACAGGCCCCGGCGCGCTGATTGAAGGTAAAGGCCGTGCACTCGTCCAGCCGCAGGCAGGTGGCGTGACACTGCTCCAGCGTAGTGTTGAACACAGGCGTCAGATCGCCGCCGGGCAGGTCGGTGTTGCTGAATGTGGTGGCAAAGCGCGGCGGCACAGCGCTGTCCTGCGCCATCAGCGGCAGCCCCGGCAGGCCAAGGCACAGCGCAAGGATCGTGGCGCGGGCTATGCGGGTGTGGCTGGAAAAGGCGGCTTTGAAAATGGTTTTGGTCACAGGGAAGAAAATCGAGGAGCGCATGATCGCCTCTTGGTCAAGGAAACTGACCCGAGCATAGCATGGCGTTTCTGCGCGATGTTGGGATTTTTCGGATAGCACCTGCGCGTTTGCGTGATGCGCGATCTCAGTCGCGGCCCCGCGAGGGTGCGGCGCTCTGGCCGTCCGGTGAAGCGGGCGCGGGCCGCACCCCGCGCAGCAGCCATGGCAACAGCCCCAGCCCCGCCGCCGCCATGCAGGCCAACCCGAAAGCGAGGCTTGCCGCGACGGCCTGCGCGGTGGCCACGCCAAACAGTGGCCAGAGCGCGGCCGCCACCCCTTCGCGCAGGCCCCAGCCATTGATCGTCAGCGGCACCAGCATGCTCAGCAGTGTCAGCGGGATCACCCCAAGCGCCGCCGCCGGGGGCAGCGCGACACCCACTGCGCGCGCGGCTGCCCAGAACCCCAGCAGATTGCAGGCAAGGATCAGCGCCGACAGCCCCAGTTGCCCCGGCCACACGTCCCGCCCGGTCCAGGCCCGGCGCACCAGCCCCGCCATGTCGGGAAAGGTGCGGACAAGGACAAGCGTGCCGACCACCAGAACGCCCAGCACCAGCCCGGCCCGCAGCGCGCCCAGCCACAGCGTCAGCCCCACCAGCGCGATCAGCCCCAGCGCCACCTGCCCCGCCAGCCGTTCGATCACGACCGAGGCCGTGGCCATCCGCCAGCCCAGATGCCGTGCCCGCAGGATGCGCCCCAGATCGCCCAGCACTCCACCGGGCAGAAACGTGTTTGACGCAACCGACAGGCCGTATTCCTGCACCGCCCATCCCTGCCGCACCTCCAGCCCCAGCGCCCGCGCGGTCAGCGCCCAGCGCAGCGCCGACAGCACGATCTGCGCACCAAGCCCCGCGACCGCCAGCGCCAGCCAGCCGGCGTGCAGCCCGCGCAGCGCGGCCATCACCTCGCCCGGCGCAACGAACCACAGGACCAGCGCCAACAGCACCAGCGTGGCGAACAGGCGCAAGGCCCTGCTCATGGCGCATCCGTGCTGAGCGTGGTCAGGAACAGATCACGCAGCAGGTCCATCCGCAAAGCGGGGGTCTGCGGGTCGGGGATCATCCCGTCCTGCCAGTCGTGCTGCGCGAATTCATCGACCAGATCGGGCGGACCGATAATGTGGATCGGCACGTCATAGCCATCCACGCCCGACACAAAGCGCGCCGGTTCATGATCGCCCAGCGCGATGATCAGCGGCGGATCATCGGCATGGCGCGCGGCCCAGGCGCCCACGGCCTGCAGGCTGTAATCGACCGCCAGGCGGAATTGTTCGCGCACGCGGTCATTGTCACGCCACACAACCTCTGGCGGGTCACCCGACAGCGCCCATTGATTGAAGATCGTACCATCCCCGATCTCGTCCCATTCGACCAGTTCGGGCACAGGAACCCAGGGTGCGTGGGACGAGACCAGCGCAATCTGCGCCATGATCGGGGGGCGGGGGTCGGCATCCCGCTCCAGCCGGTCGAGGGCATGGAGGGTGAACTGATCGGGCATGGTGATCCAGTTGAAGGGCTCGCCCTCATAGCCCAGATCGGGGGCATTGTAGATCGCGTCAAAGCCGAAGAAATCCCCCTCTGGCCATGCAAAGACATGCGCGGGCTTGATCGCGACAGTGCGCAGCCCGGCCTCTTGCGCGAAATGCAGAAGCGTGCGGCGCGGGCTGGACAGCATGGCGCGGTAGCGGCCCTGATTGTCCAGCCACATCCCCGAGGCCACGCTGCCATGCGCCAGCCAGCTTTGCCCGCCCACCATCGGCGCGGTGGACCAGCCCGAGCGCATGGCCAGACCGCGACCCTCCAGATCGGCCTCGATCTCGCGCAGGGTGCCGGTATGCGTGTCGATATAGCGCGGATTCTCGAAGCTCGAACGCCCATAGGATTCGACATAGATCAGGATCAGATCGCGCCCGTCCAGCCGGTCGAGGAAGGGACCAGCCAGCCGCATCGGGTCATCCCGCGCGGCGACACGAAAATCGCCCAGATCGGCGCGCGTGTCGCGAAAACGCAAGGCGCGCTCGATGCCCACACGCGCGGTAAAGGCCGCACCCGGAATTGACTGGGACACCACGGGCGGCAGCGACCAGACACGCATCGCCTGCCCGATTTCCGCCACCGCCACCGCGCCCAGCGGCAGCACGGCCAGCGCGCCCACCCAGCGCAGCGGCCCGCGCGCCGCAAGCGCGGCCCAGATGCCGGTCGCCCACCACAACGCTGCTGCGACCAACAGCAGCGCCACTACCGCCAACACCAGCGCGACCACCGCCAACCCGGTCCCGATACTGCCCTGCAACAGCGTCCAGCCCGCATGGGCCAGCGGCAGATCGACCAATAGGTTGAAGCTGCGGTTGAACGCGATGAAGGTAGCGAAATCGGCCAGTTTCAGCGCAATGATGACCAGCAGTGCCAGAACCAGCCCCACGCGCAGCACCCGCCCGGCCAGACCCGGCCCCGCGAGAACCAGAGCCGCAAGGATTGCCGGCAACTCCAACGGGAACATCAGAAATGCCCCCCAGGTCATTGCCGCCGGATGGTTGGGCTGGATCAGCACCAGATACAGGATCAGGGCCGCAAGGATCGGGCGCAGCATCATGCGTTACACCGCATGGGCGCAGAGCAGAATGGCTGCCATGTCCTGCATTCCTTTGGACGTGTTACGCATCAGGCATTCGGGACTTCGGTAAACAGCATCTTGTCAGCCGGTTGACGTAGTGCAACCTACATTCTGTCAATACTTTGCGCGTGTCAGGACGAAAAACGGGTTCGCTGCAATGCCATGTCTTGCATTCAGCATGATCGCACTACCATGGAAAGGTGATTAACCGGTAGCGCGGGGTGAAACACGATGTCTGTCCACCAGCAATACGCACAGATGACACGGCTGCTGCATTGGATTGTTGCGCTGATGGTGCTGGCGACGATGCCGATCGGCGTTGCGATGCTGCAAGAAGGCATTCAGCGCTCGACTCAGGACTTTCTGTTCATCCTGCACAAGAACGGGGGCGTGATCATCCTGCTTCTGGTCCTGTTGCGGATCATATGGCGCGTCGTGACACCCACACCGGCCCTGCCGACATCCGTGCCGCACTGGCAGCAACGCGTTGCTGCAGCGGTACAAGCCGCACTTTATGCGTTGCTGCTGATCATGGCTATCAGCGGATATGTGCGGGTGCGCGCAGGCGGTTTCCCGGTCGAGATGCTGGACGCCGTGGGCATGCCCACGCTCGTGCCACGATCCGAAACACTGGCTGATCGCGCGCAGGCTATCCATGCCACGGCGCGATTTCCGCTGGCCGCCCTGATCCTGCTGCATATCGCAGCCGGGCTGAAACATGCATTTGCGCGCGATGGGGTGTTTTCGCGCATCTGGCCCCCGCTGGGCAGATGAGTGCAGCACCCAGATCCGCGATGATGCTGGTGCTCCTGTCCTCGGGGGCGATCACGGCGGCGCTGACCGGTCTGCTCGCACGCGGCCTGTCGCTTGACAACACACACCCGGCGCTGGCGGTGCTTGTGCTGGCGCTGTTTGCAGCCACGACCATGATGCTGGCCTCTGCGGCGATCATCGCGCTGGCGGGGCTGTTGCCTGCGCGGCCGCGTCCGTTGCCCGAACCAGATACAAAGCCCGGCAAATGCGCCGTCCTGTGGCTGATCTGCGGCGAGCCGCCAGAACCGCTGGCCAACCGGGTTTCCGACATGCTGGCAGGGCTGGCGCGCAGTGGGCAGTCGCGTGATTGTGACATCTTCATCCTGTCGGACACGCAAGGCACCGAGGCGCGGATGCGCGAACAGGCCGCCCTTGCCGCGGTTCTGGACCAGATCACCTATCGCAACCGCGCCACCCCGACCGGGCGCAAACCCGGCAATCTGCAGGACTGGATCGACACGTATGGCGCAACATATGAGAGCTTTCTGCTGCTGGACGCCGATAGCGGGTTCAGCGCCGAACGCTTGCAGCGGATGCGCGCGCGCATGGCAGCATCGCCCGCGCTGGGGCTGTTGCAAACCGGCATCCGCCTGCGTCCGGCGCAAAGCCGCTTCGGGCGGATGCAGCGCCTGTCGTCGCGCCTGTCAGGGACGGTCTTTGCCAACGGGCTGGAACGGGTCTGCGGCGATACCGGCAATTTCTGGGGGCATAACGCGCTGATCCGCACGCGCGCCTTTGCCGAGATCTCGCCGCTGCCGCCCCTGCCGGGCCGCGCGCCGCTGGGCGGGCCGATCCTGAGCCATGATTTCATCGAGGCCGCCTGTCTGCGCCGCAATGGCTGGCAGATCGCGATCTGCCCTGACAGCCGAGGCTCTTTCGAGGATGCGCCCGAAACGATGGCCGCGCATCTGCGGCGGGATCGGCGCTGGGCGCAGGGCAATCTGCAACACATGCGGCTGCTGGGCGCACCGGGGCTGCACCCGACCAGCCGATTGCATCTGGCTGCGGGCATCCTGTCCTACCTGCAGGCGCCGATCTGGCTGCTGCTGGTGTTGCTGATGGGCTCTGGCGCGGCGCATGCCGGGGCGGGGGTGATCTGGCCGCTCCTGGGGGTGGTCATGCTGCTGCTGGCCCCGAAACTCGCGGGGCTGTTCACGCGACCCGATGCGCTGTTGCGCCCAGCGCGGCGGCGTGTGCTCTTGCGCGCGCTCTGGGCGGAACTGGCGCTGACGACGCTTTATGCGCCGCTGGGCATGTTCCGCCGCAGCGCCTTTGTCGCGGCGATCCTGTCGGGGCGCACGACCGGCTGGGTGCCTTCGGGCCTGCCGGTGGGGCAGTCACGCCAGCCGGGCCTGCCCGAGGTTGTGGGCGGTGGCTGCATCATACTGGCCGTCGCGATCCCGCAATTCGCCATCGCCGGGGCGGCCCCGGCGGGGCTGGCGGCGCTTCTGATTCTGCCGGTGACCCTGCCGTTGCTGTGCGCCCCGCTGCTGTGGCGCTGGTTTGATGCGACCCGCTCACGTGACCCGGTGGCGCGCTACTACGACCAGTCCACCCGCCGCTTTCTGGCCGTGGGCGGGTCCGGCAAGACGCTGGCCATTCATCGCCCCCTCTGGGCCGAGGGGGTCAATACGCCCGTCGCTGCCGCCGCGCATGTGAACGCATTGATCGCACGCGCCGCCGAGGATGCGCTGGGCCGCGCGCCCGACCGCGTGCTGGATCTGGGATGCGGGGTTGGCGGCACGCTGTTTGCACTCGCGCGCACCTGGCCAGAGGCCGCGCTGGCCGGTGTCACGATCAGCGCCGAGCAGGTGCGGCTGGCTCGGGCACATGCGCAGGCACGCACGCTGGAGGGGCGCTGCACCTTTCTGCGGTCGGATTTCACCCTGCCCATGACGCTGCCGCGCGCCGATCTGGTCATCGCAGTAGAATCGCATGTCCATGCCCCCGATGCGCAGTCCTTTCTGCAGGCGGCGCTGCGCCAGCTTGC
>PWWF01000261.1 GCA_003561595.1 Paracoccaceae bacterium
AAGGCCTTGCGACAGCCGTGTTTTCGAAACGGGAAGTTTCAGCGTCACATCGCATATGGGGGCGCGTTCGCTGCCGAAATCGTCCCCATTGACCATTTCGGAAACGGCAACCACACTCAGGTCAGGCATGCCTGAACGCAACTCAAGCATCGCCTCAACGGCCTCGTCCATGTCAGAAAACGCATCGAAATTGATTATCGCAAGGCCAAAGCCAAGTTTCAATTTCGATATATCACCAATTTTTCGTATATCCGACATGGAAGCCGTGGCCGTAAACCCAATGGATCGCAGCTTGTCGCGGATATCAAGGAGGTAATCATTTGAAAATCCAACCAGAAGGGCGCGCGTATGCTGAAGGGAATTGGCAACCGGCTTTTCCGCAGCCAGTGTTTCAAGACGCCCGGAGTCCTTGATCAGTGCGCCAAGCCAGGCAATCGATTTTCTGGCGCGTGGATGCGAGGAACCGCGAACAAGTTCAAGTTTCGACATCACAATCACTCTCTGAAACTATTCGGTATGGACCCGGGTTGCGCAGGATCCGGTCGTATCGGATGCCCCGACCAGGGCATATGCCGACCTGGATGCCATCATGTCAGCGCGGACCAGAGGGCATGGATGATCAGTATCCAGGCAAGACCACCCAGTATGGCTGAGGGGATGATCCACCAGCCGGAGGCCGATCCATATCCATCATCCGCCAGAGGCCGGGCAGGTCGTCCTGTGTGATCGGGCAGGACAGAGCCTGATCCGTATCCATCCGCCTGTTGCGTTATCTGTCTGAGCCTGGCCACGTGAGATCCCCTGAATATCGTCTGGTCACTGTATAACCACAGACCGGGGGCCGCCTTTGCCCTTGTGAGGATCAGGAAGAGCAAAAGAGACAGGGATGCCGCGAAAGGCAGGAAATGTCCTTTTTGGGGTTTTCAAACGGAGCGGCCGGGCAGGTCAGGTTCAGGATATGCCCGAACGCAGCCGGGCCGCCTGCTCGATTGCGGCCTGAACAGCGGTGACAAGCTGTTCAGGCTGAACAGGTTTGGACAGGATGTCACTGAAAAGGGTGCGCTCGGGTCCGACAGTTTCGGGCAGCGCAGTGACCAGGATGACCGGGATCGCGGGATCGCAGTCCGCCGCGACCTGCGCGAGCGCACTGCCATTGACAGCCGGCATGTCCAGATCGGTGACAAGCGCTGCCCAGATGCCCGGATCATCCTGTATCAGGGTTCTTGCTTCTGCCGGATCGGACAGGGCAACTGCGTTTGCCCCGCGGGCCTCCAGAAACTCCGAGAGCACATCCCCCACATCCTGCAGGTCATCGACGACAAGGATATTGCGCCCTTTCAGATCCACATGGGCATAGCCCTGCATTGGCGCATCCGGTATCGTTGCCGCAGCCGCCGAGGCGTGCACAGGCCAGGCAACCGTGACTGTCGTGCCCCTGCCCGACATGCTGTCAATCCAGAGCGCGCCCCCGTTTTCACGCAACAGCCCGGCCACGATCGGCAGGCCCAGCCCGGTTCCTGTATCGCCCTTGGTCGTGAAATACCTGTCGAAGAGCTTGTCGCGCATCGCGGCATCGATCCCGGTTCCGCTGTCGCTGATCGTGAAGATGCGGTAATGCGTGCCACGTCGCAGCATGCCGGCATCCGGCGCACGGTCCGGACAAATGGCATCGGCAGAGATGGCGATGCTGACCCGGTTGGGCAGTTCCGTGGACGCCTCGCATGCATTCAGGGCAAGGTTCAGTATCACCTGCAGCAATGCGGTTCCATCGGCCCAGACCGGACAAGGGGTTTCGGGCAGAGCGGTGGTGATCTGGTGATCACGGATTCGACTGGTACCGAGCAGCTCGACCCCTTCCGTGATCAGATCGCGCAGATCATGCGTTGCATGCTCGACGCGCGGCTGCCCGAGATGCTTCAGCCCGTTCACCAGATCGCGGGCGGCTTCTGCGGCCCTTCTGACCCTTTCGACACTGGCTGCAGCATCCGCGTCTTCAGTAACGCTCTTCTCGAGCAGTGAAATCGAGCCTGCGACCACGGCCACCAGATTGTTGAGATCATGGGCCACGCCGCTGGCAATATGGGCTATGGTTTCGCGTTTCTGGGCACGCTGCAATTCCTCGCGCAGGCGGGCGCGTTCGGCCGCGATCTGCAATTGTTGGGCTATCCCGCGTGTCATGCACAAGATCCCGCCATCATGCAGTGTCAGCGAGACTTCCTGCGGAACCGGGCTGCCATCCCGGTGCAGGCCGTGCAATTCGCCACGCCAGCGCCCGTCGGCCTGCAATGTCGCCCATTCTCTGGCCATGAAACGGCGGATGGTTTCATCCGGGTAGAGCGCATGCCAGTGCAGAGCGCTGATATCCTCATCATCGCGGATACCGAACATGCGCCGATGTGCGGCATTCATGTAGGTGTAATGGCCGCTGGAATCCGTTATGGCGATCCCGTCATCCGAGGCATCGAGCGCGACGGCCCGGTCCCGCAGCGCACGTTCCATCTGCCGACGTTTCGAAATATCGCGCGCGATGCACAGGATCCCGGTTTCCCGCAGCGTCAGCGACACTTCCTGTTCCACCGGGCTGCCATCCCGGTGCAGCCCCTCAAGCTCGCCCCGCCATGTGCCGGCTGCGGCAAAGCTGTCCCAATGCTCTGCCGTGAAGGTTGACACTGTGTCCGGTGGCAGAAGATCGCGCCAGGTCAGGCGGTGAATATCCTCATCATCGCCGATGCCGAACATGCGCCTGTGCGCAGCATTCATATAGATATAATGACCGCTGGGATCCGTGATGGCGATTCCATCCCCAGAGGCGTCAAGCGCCACGGCGCGGTCGCGCAGCGCCGCGTGATGCGAGCGCTTCATCTCGGTGATGTCGGTCTGGACCGCGACATATCCCTCGACCTGGCCAGACGATCCGAAAAGCGGCTGAATATCCTTGCTGATCCAGTATGTCTCGCCGTTCCGGGTCTGATTGAGCAGCTCGGCACGCACCGGTTCGCCGTTGCGCAAGGCGGCCCCGATGCGGTGCATTTCGGCACGGTCGGTGTTTTCCGACGCCAGGAAGCTGTCAGGCCGCAGGCCGGTTATCTCTTCAAGCCGCCAGCCTGTACGACGTTCGAAAGCGGGATTGACCCATTCGATCCGCTGATCGGCATCTGTCACGATCACCAGGTTCGAGGTCAGTTCAGCGATCTTGCCCAGGCGCTGCAATCGGCGGCGCTGGTACAACTGCGCGGTGATGTCCCGGATCACGAAGACATAGCCGCAAGGTCGGCCCTGCGCGCATTTGGCCGCGGCAGACAGGGAAAACCAGCGCGGTTCGCCCTCGACGGCAAGTTCATATTCCTGCCCGCTGACAGTCCCCTCACGATCCACGGTCCGCATCACGCGGCGCGCAAGCGCGGCCAGATCCGGCGGCAATACGTCTTCGGGCATGCGGCCCAGCAGCCTGTCTGACGATACGACCGGGCGCAGCGCGGTGCCTGCCACATGCGCGGAAAACCGGCCTTCATGGTCAAGTTCGAGCACCAGATCAGGAATAGCTGTCAGGGTCTGTTGCAGCCGGTTGCGTTCGGCCTCGAGATCGGCATGTGCCGTTGCTGCCGCCCTTTCGGCGGCGCAGCGGTCAAGGACGATGCTGACAGCATTCGCCACGGCCTGCAGCAATTGTATTTCCTGCGGCAGGAAGCGACGATAGGCCCGCACGGCGTCAAAGCCCACGAAACCGACGATCTTGCCGTCGCGCAGCATCGGCACGGCCAGCAGCGAGCGGATCGCCTGCATCATCAGCACCTCGCGCACAGCCGAGGTTCGGGGAAGGGCCGCAACATCGGGGATATGAACAGCGCGGCCGGCGGCCATGTCGGGGTGCCATTCATCCATCAGGCTGGCGGGCATGTCCTGAAGATGCGCGATCATCGGTTCGATTCCGGCCGCTGTCCATTCATGGGTGTTGTCAATGCGGTCCGGATCGCGCAGGCGAAAGACATAGGTCCGGTCCGAACCGGCCAGCGCGCCGGTCCGGGCAAGGGCGTGGTTGATCGCCACATCCGACTCTGTGGTGCTGGAGCTGAGAAGCGCATTGGTGATCCCGACAATCGCATGTTGCCACTCGGCCAGCTGCGCATATGCCTGGCTCAGGGACTCGAATGAGGTGTTCAGAAAGGCGCCGGGCCCGAGATGTTCGGCCAGACGGGTGTCGGGGGTTTCGGCAAGCACGCTGTCCTGGTGTTCAGCGCGCGGGTCCCGCCGTGCCAGCCGCACCGCGCGGCCCATCCCGCGAAGCAGTTCGTGATCGCGTCCGGTAAAGCCCGCCGGCTGTCGGGACAGAAGCAGCATGGCCATGGGGGGCTCGCCCGTCATGTCCAGCGGGACCGATATCAGGGAATTATGGGCGCGCAGCGCCTGGGGCAGGCTCTTGCACCAGGGGGTATCCGACAGATTCCCCAGACGCCAGGGCTGCGAGAGGGTATCCACGGCATCCGGCCATTCGAGGGAACCTGGATACTGCGGCCCGGCCGCCAGACCCGTCACGACCCCGTCTGCACGGCGCAGAAGGACCCACATATCGGCCCCTGTGGCGGCCTGACACAGGGACAGAGCAGCGGTGATGCCGGTTTCAAGCGTGTCGCTGCCATGGATCAGATCCATGGCCCGGATCAATGTGCCGGCCTGGCTGTCATCTGCGCCGGTACCGGGCAGTTCTGCCTTGGGCTGCGCGGGGGCTGGCTGGGGGTGCCTGATGTCTGTCATGACGACCTTGTGGTCTGGCGATTGCGGCGAGCACGGCAATACGCCACCATATCAGCATGCCGCAAGCCGCTTTTGCGCGCAGTGCTGTTTCTGACATGATGGCATGCGGTCGGATGTCGGACGGGCGACAGCGCCGGGGCTGATCCCTGTCACGATCTGCGGTCCTGTCGTCCGGAGGCTCAGATCAACCCGTTCCTCATGGCGGTAATCACTGCCTGGGTGCGGTTATCTGCCTTGAGTTTGCGACAGATCGATTTGACATCCATCTTGACGATCACCTCCTCCAATCCCAGTTCCAGGCCGATCTTCTTGTTCTGCATACCCTCGCCCAGCAATGTGAGCACCCGCAATTCACGCGGCTTCAGCCCGAAATCTGCGGTATCAGGCATATTGGCATGGCGTATGAACTCAGCGGGCAGGAACACCTCGCCATCCGCGACCAGCTGGAGTGCATGACCAAGTGCCCGCAGCCCCAACGTCTTGGGGACAAACCCGCTGGCCCCCTGATCAAGCGCCATCTCGACCGTGGTCCGGTTGACAACCCCGGAAAACAGCACCACGGGACCGTCATTGGCCTCAATGAGCAAACGCAGACCCTCGAGTGCCTTCATGCCGGGAACGTCGTAATCCAGGAGGATCACGTCGAAACTGCCATGCTGATCGATCATCGCCATGGCCGAGGCAACATCTCCCGCTGCTTCGACGCTGAAACCGAATTCGGATGTCAGGGATGCGACGACTGTGTCAATCAGAAGTGTATGATCGTCCACAATGAGAATGCGCAACTCATTCTGCATTGCCTGCGCGCTCGAATGCTTCGATGCCATTCCGGGTGTCCATTCGTATTTCAAACATGCCGCCAATATAACCCATTATCAGGGTTTTTTTACCCTCATCAAGAGAATCTCTCACAAAAAATTCTTTTGCCTCTTTCGGGGGCGGAATTACGCTTTCAGGACCTTCGGATGCATGGTCGGAACCAGGAATGCCCGGATCCCGGTTGGCCCGTGACGCACTTGTGCGCAGCATCAGGGGGGGCGTGGGATTGGGGCACCTCGTCTGCCTGCGCGCGACCCTGGCCTGTTCCGAGGGGCCGTCAAGGTCGCAAATTCGGGCTTTACGCTGAGGATCAGGTTGAAAACAGGAATATCCTCGCCGCTGTCCAGCGGCCGAAATCCGGTGCGGACATACATCCTGATCATCACGGAATCCTCAAAAATCGCATGAGAATTATCCAAAGAGACTCAGTTATATCTTAGTTTCAATTCCCTCATTTTGAGATTTGTTTACGCTGACATTCATGAGTTGGTCGGCACCCGTGAACGTCGTACATGCGTAAACGGTGTTTTTGTATGCGTCATATGTGGCTATCAGGTTCTGCTGATATCACTTCAATGAAAAAGAAAAATATATGACAAGATCTTCAGGGTTTCGCAAATCATTGCGGCGTATCGGGTCCGGAAAACCCAATGATCTGGATGGAGTACATCGCGGACCGGGGGTGGTTCGGCTCGGGCATATCCGGACGCGTGTCAGCATGGCTCTCCAGGTTCTCTGAAGCCCATGACCTGCAAAGACAAGATCGCCACGAACTGCGCTGCGATGGCGGTTGATCTGAAATAACAAGGCGCAGGAGCAGAATAGTGTCCAGCTTTTCCCTTTCCTTTCATATTACACCGGATGTGTTCTTCGGGCTGTTCCTGTTTTCGTTCCTCATCTGCTGGGCACTGATCCGGATTCAACCATGGGTGGAACGCCATCTGCGCGATCGTGACGATTTGCGAAGCGTGCAATGCGCGCATGTTCATGTCACACCCCGGGTTGGCGGGCTTGGCGTCGTCGCGACGACGCTGGTCGTGCTGGTATTCGTGGTCGCAGAGGAACACCAACCCTATTTCACACTTTTTGCAGTATCGTTATTGCCTGTTTTCATCGCCGGTCTGTCCGAGGATCTGGGATGGCGCGTAACTGCGTTCGGGCGGCTATGCGCTGCGGGCGTTTCGGCTGTTCTGGCGATTGCCTTGCTGCGGATATGGATCCCGCCGCTCGCATTGCCCGGCATCGACATGGTCTTTCAGATCGCGCCATTGGCGATCATCCTGACCGTGCTCTGGTCGACCGGGGTGTGCCACGCCTTCAACCTGATTGACGGGGTAAACGGCTTCGCCGGGGCGCTGGGGCTGCTGATCGCTGTGGGGCTCACGCTGGTGGCGCATCAGGCGGGTGCCGGGGGCTTTGCGCTTGTGGCAAGTGCGATCATTCCCTCCGTACTGGGTTTCCTGCTGCTGAACTGGCCATTGGGGCGGATATTCCTGGGGGATGCGGGGGCCTACAGCCTCGGGCATGTTCTTGTCTGGCTGGCGATCGGGCTTGCCTGGTATGTTCCTGACGTCTCGGCGCTGGCACTTGCGCTTATGTTCTTCTGGCCGGTCGCCGATACAATGCTGGCCATCGGTCGCAGGCTGCGCAAGGGGCGCCCTGTCGGCGCTCCGGACCGGCTGCATTTCCATCAGCTTGTGATGCGCGCGCTGCTGCTCATCTCTGCGGGTCGCTTGTCCAGGGGGGCTGCCAATTCGACGACGACGCTTGTCGTGTTGCCCCTGGCGGCGCTGCCCATCGGTGCCGGGATCATGCTTTGGGATCGTCCCGGTGCCGCGTTGATGGCCTGGCTGGTGTTCGGGGTCACATTTTTCGGGGCATATCTTGCCGGGGTGCGCGTGTTCCGTGCTGGCCCGTGGCGCTGGATCGCCAGGCGCGTGGAAAGGCGTGCCGCGCTACGCGATGACAGAAAGCTTGCGCATATCCACATACCGACAGGCAAGAAATGATGGATCAGTCAGCGCCACGACCCGCCCGTTCCTCCGTCGCTGCCCACCAAGAGCCCATGGTGGAGCGGTGGTATGCCGCCCAGCTCAAGCCCAATGGTCTGGCCATCGCCGAGCGCAATCTGGCACGGCAGGGGATCGAGAGCTTCTGCCCCTGGCAGATCGAGACCGCGCGC
>PWWF01000027.1 GCA_003561595.1 Paracoccaceae bacterium
TGCAGGCCCAGGGCAAAGGCGGCCTCGGTCTGCCCGCGCGAGATCGCAAGGATGCCCGAGCGCACATTCTCGGCGACAAAGGCGCCGGTATAGATGCCCAGACCCAGCCACATCGCGATCAAGGAGTTGCGCAGATGCGTGCCGCCCCCGAAATTGAAGCCACGCAGTTCCGGGTAATCCAGATGCGCGCCCAGCGCGAGGAAATACAGCACCAGCGGCCCGGCCAGGATCAGGATGGATTTCCACCATGTCTTGGGGCGCACGCCGGTCGCGTTCTGAACCCGCGTCGCATGGCTGATCAGTGCCTTGTTGGCCCAGATGGACCCGGCGACGATGAAGATGACCAGTATCCAGGAAATCGAGGGCGAGACAGGCCCTATGGTCAGCGTGCCCAGGTCGCGCTCGAACATGATGGCGGGCACATAGACCCCGCGATTGGTGATCGCAACGGACTCGTTGAACAGCATGCTCGATGCCGGGTCATCGCCGCGAAAGGCAGACGGCGCGGGCATCGCCTCGGTCATGATGGCGCCGAAGATCAGGATCCACAGAAGCGTCGGGATGTTGCGAAACACCTCGACATAGACCGTCATCAGCCGACCGACGATCCAGTTGTTCGACAGCCGCAGAACCCCCGCGATCACGCCCAGCACCGTGGCCAGCACACAGGCCATCACTGCGAGAATCAGCGTGTTCAACAGGCCCACGAGTGCGGCGCGGCCATGGGTCATCTGGCTGTTGTATTCGATGGGTCGCTGGCTGATGTCGTAGCCAGCCGGGTTGCCCAGAAAGCGGAAGCTGAAATCCTTGCCCTGCGCGGCCAGATTGTTGACCGTGTTGTCGATCAGCCAGGCCGCGCCCAGCATCAGCAGGAACAGGAAGAATACCTGTATCGTGATCGACCGGTAGCGCTGATCATAGAGCAGCATGCTCAGGGTGAACCCCTTTTTCGGCGGGGTCGTGGACACTCGCTGGTCGGTTGTTGTTGACATCGCACTCTCCCGACGCCGGGTCGATCAACCGCGCGCCGCTTCCTCTCGTCTCGGTCGGGGGTTTGAGAGAAAAGACGCGCGCCGGGGGCGCGCGTCTTGACTTCAGATCAGCGGAAGGGAGGGGCGTAGATCAGCCCGCCCTGGGTCCACTGCGCGTTCAACCCGCGCGCCAGCCCGATGGGGGTTTGCTCGCCGATATTGGCGGCAAAGATCTCGCCATAGTTGCCGCTTGCGGCAATCGCGCGCACGGCCCAGTCCGAATCGAGGCCCAGCATCTCGCCGAATTCACCTTCCGAGCCCAGAATACGGTTGATCTCGGGGCTGTCGGTGCCTTGTGCCAGTTCCTCGACATTGGCCGATGTGATGCCAAGCTCTTCGGCTGCCATCAGCGCGAACAGGGTCCAGCGCACGATGCCTTCCCAGTTCTTGTCGCCATCGCGCACAACCGGGCCCAGCGGCTCTTTCGAGATCACTTCGGGCAGGATGACGTGATCATCCGGTTCACCGAACGACGCCCGCGTTGCCGCAAGGCCCGACACATCGGTGGTATAGACGTCGCAGGCACCGGCAAGGTATTGCTGCTGCGCCTCGGCATTGGTTTCAATCGGGACGGGCTCATACTCCATGCCATTGGCACGGAAGAAATCCGCAAGGTTCAGTTCGGTCGTGGTGCCGGTCTGGATGCAGACAGTCGCGCCGTCCAGCTCCATCCCCGAGCTGACGCCGATTTCGCGCGGGACCATGAAGCCCTGACCATCATAATAGTTGGTGCCGACAAAGGTCAGGCGCAGGTCGATATCGCGGGTAAAGGTCCAGGTGGTGTTGCTCGCCAGCATGTCCACTTCGCCCGAGGCGAGGGCCGAAAAGCGCGTCTGGCCCGTGGTGGGCACAAAGTTGACCGCCATCGGGTCATCCAGGATCGCGGCTGCGACCGCACGGCATTTGGCGACATCGAAACCCTGCCAGACGCCATTGGAATCAGGCGCGGAGAACCCGGCCAGACCCGTGGACACACCGCAATTCAGCTCACCCCGGTCCATGACCGCTTCAAGCGTCTGCTGGGCTTGGGCCACACCCGCCACAAGCGATGTGGCCGCGAATGCGCCGATGAATATGGATTTTTTCATTTTGACCTCTCTGTTGTCGCCGCCTTGGCGGCGGTCTGCCCCGATCGTTCCGGGAGTCGTGGCCCTGAGCAGCTACTCAAGGGCGCGTAGGCAAATTTGTGCCGATTTCACTCTTTCGGTCAAGAAGGAATGCCGCTGCACTGCGGAATGCAGATCATTCGGCTGCAAAATGACGCAATGACAGGCGTAACGCGCTGGCAGTGGCTAGCCCTGCTGCGCGCGCGGCGCGCCCTGCCCCAGCAGGTGACAGGCCGCTGTGCCGGTCGCGGTCGGTATGCTTTGCGGCTGGATCTGACGGCATTCCGGCATCACATGCGGGCAGCGCGGGTGAAAGGCGCAACCGGGCGGCGGGTTGATGGGGTTGGGCACCTCGCCCGTGACCGGGGTGCGCCTGCGCCCCGACAGCGCCAGATCGGGCACGGCATCCAGCAGCATGCGCGTATAGGGGTGCTGCGGGTCGGTGAACAGGCGCTTGGCATCGGCCACCTCGACCAGACGGCCCAGATACAGCACGCCTATGCGGTTGGACATGTGGCGCACCACGCTCAGATCATGGCTGATCAGCAGATAGGTCAGGCCGAATTCGTCCTGCAGATCGCGCATCAGGTTCAGGATCTGGGCCTGCACCGACACATCCAGCGCCGATGTCGGCTCATCACATACGATGAATTCGGGCCTGGAGGACAGCGCGCGCGCAATCGCGATCCGCTGGCGCTGCCCACCCGAGAATTCATGCGGGAATTTCGCGGCATCCGCCGCCGAGAGCCCCACCACATCCAGCAGGCGACCCACTTCGCGCCCGATTTCCGCGCCGCGCATCAGCCCAAAGGTGCGGATCGGTTCGGCGATGATATCGCCCACTCGCCAGCGCGGGTTCAGGCTGGCAAACGGGTCCTGAAAGATCATCTGGAAGCGGCGGCGCAGCGCGCGCATTGCCGCGCCCGAGGCGAAATCCATCACCTTGCCGTCAAAGCGGATCTCACCCGCCGACGGTTCCAACAGGCCCACGATCATCTTGGCGATGGTCGATTTGCCGGACCCGGATTCGCCCACCAGGGCAAAGGTCTCGCCCTTGCGGATGTCAAAGCTGACATCATCGCTGGCGGTCAGGAATTGGCGGTCATCGCGCTCGATCACCCGGTTCAGCCAGGGTTTCGAAACATCGAAATGCCGGGTCAGCCCGTGCACGGAAAGCAGCGTATCAGACATCGGCCTTCTCCATCGCGCCATCGAACAGCCAGCAGGCCACATGCCGCCCGCCCCCGCGCGCAATCAGTTCGGGCCGGTCACGGCGGCACCGGTCGAACACATGCTTGCAGCGCGGGTTGAACGCACAGCCCTGCGGGATCGCGTTCAGCCGTGGCATCGAGCCGGGGATCTGGGTCAGCCGGTCGGCGGTCTGGGTCAGGGTCGGGATCGCGCCCATCAGGCCGGATGTATAGGGGTGTTCGGCGGCCTGGATCACATCGCGCACGGGACCGATTTCCGCCATGCGCCCCGCATAAAGCACGGCCACACGATCCGCGGTTTCCGCGATCACCCCCATGTCATGCGTGATCAGCATGACCGAGGCGCCACGTTCGATGCAAGCCTCTTTCAGCACATCGATGATCTGCGCCTGCACCGAGACATCCAGCGCCGTGGTCGGTTCATCCGCGATCACAAGTTCCGGTTCGGCCGCAAGGGCCAGCGCAATCACCACACGCTGACGCATCCCGCCCGAGAAATGATGCGGGTAATCATCGATCCGCCGCGCCGCTGCCGGAATGCCCACACGGTCCAGCAGGCCCACGGCGCGTTTGCGCGCGTCCTTCTCGGACAGGTCCAGATGGGTGCGGATCGTCTCGATCAGTTGCTCGGCGACAGTGTAAAGCGGGTTCAGGCTGGTCAGCGGATCCTGAAACACCATCCCGATCCGACGCCCCCGGACGCGGCGCATCTTCTCGGGGCTCAGATTGTCGATCCGCTCACCTTTCAGCCAGACCTCGCCGCCCGCAATCCGGCCCGGCGCTTCCAGCAGGCCGATGATGGCGGCCCCGGTCAGCGATTTGCCGGCCCCGGATTCGCCCACCATGCCCAGCACCTCACCCTCGGCGATGTCAAATGACACATGATCGAGTGCGCGCAGGGTGCCCCGGCGAGTGGGGAATTCGACGACCAGATCGCGGACGGACAAAAGCGGTGTGGGCATCAGCGCAACCTCGGGTTCAGGGCATCGCGCAGCCAGTCACCCAGCAGGTTGACCGACAGCGCCAGCGCCAGAAGTGTCAGGGCAGGAAAGAGCAGGATCCACCACTCCCCCGAGAACAGGAACCCCTGCCCGATGCGGATAAGCGTGCCAAGGCTGGGCTGCGTGGGCGGCACGCCGACACCCAAGAAAGACAGCGTCGCCTCGGCAATGATGGCAAGCGCAAGCCCGATGGTCGCGATCACCAGCACCGGCCCCATCACATTGGGCAGGATGTGGCGCACAAGAATCTTGGTCGGATGCGCCCCGATCACACGCGCGGCCTGCACATATTCCTTGTTCTTCTCGACCATCGTCGCACCACGCACCACGCGGGCATACTGCACCCAGTCCGACAGGCCGATGGCCACGATCAGCACCCAGATCGCCATCGCCTCGCGATAGGCGGGCGGGATGAAGCCACGCGCGACCCCGAAGATCAGCAGCGCCAGCAGGATCGAGGGGAAGGTGAGCTGCACATCGGCCACCCGCATCAGCACCGAATCCACCCAGCCGCCGCGATAGCCCGCGATCAGCCCCAGCGTGATCCCCAGCACCATCGCGAACAGCACGGCCATGAACCCCACGAACAGCGAGATCCGCGCGCCATACAGGATGGTCGAGAACACATCGCGCCCCTGATCGTCGGTGCCCAGCCAATAGACATTGCCGGTAAATGCGTTGGGCTCCATCGGGGGGGTAAAGCCGTCCATCAGGTTCAGCGAGGCCGGGTTGAACGGGTCATAGGGCGCAAGCCACGGCGCAAAGATGGCCGCGAATATGATGATCAGCGACACAAGCGCGGCGATGATCGCAAGGGGCGAACGGCGGAAGGAATAGGCGATATCGCTATCCCAGGCGCGAAAAAAGACGTTGGGGCGGTTTTCGGGTGTGAAATCGGTCATGGCGTGCCCCCCTTCAGCTTCGCGCACTCGCGCGGTCCACGCGCAGGCGCGGGTCCACGGCGTAATACAGCAGATCCACCACCAGATTGATCACGACAAAGACCAGCGCGATCAGCATCAGATAGGCGGCCATCACCGGCACATCGACAAAGCGGACCGAGTTGATGAACAGCGCCCCGACGCCCGGCCATTGGAACACGGTTTCCGTGATGATGGAAAAGGCGATGATGCTGCCCATCTGCAGGCCCGTGATGGTGATGACCGGCACCAGCGTGTTTTTCAGCGCATGCCCGAAATGCACGGCGCGGTTCGACAGCCCGCGCGCGCGGGCGAACTTGATGTAATCGGTGCGCAGCACTTCCAGCATCTCGGCCCGCACCAGCCGCATGATCAGGGTCATCTGATACAGCCCCAGCGTGATCGCGGGCAATATGAGCGAGAAGCGGCCAGATGAGGTCAGCAACCCCGTGCGCCACCAGTCGCCGATATAGACAGTCTCACCCCGCCCGAAACTTGGTAACCACTGCAATTCCACCGCAAAGACCCAGATCAGCAGCACCCCGATCAGAAAGGTCGGCAGCGACACCCCGATCAGCGAGATCGTCATGATAGAGCCTGACAGCCAGTTACCCCGGCGCAAGGCCGTATAGACGCCAAAGCCCACGCCGAACGCAAACGCCATGATGCCCGAGACAAGCGCCAGTTCCAGCGTGGCAGGCAGGCGCGAGAGGATCAGTTCCATCACCGGTTGCTGCAACCGGTAGGAAATGCCGAAATCGCCCTGCACGGCGCGGGTCAGAAAGCTCCAGAACTGCACCGGAAAGGGATCGTTCAGCCCCAGCGCCTGCCGGATTTCGGCGCGTTCCGCGAGCGTCGTCTCCTGCCCCACCATCGACGCGATGGGATCGCCCACGAAGCGAAACAGCGCAAAGGCGACCAACGCCACGGTCAGCATCACGATGACCGATTGCACAAGACGACGCAGGATAAAGGCGATCATGGCGGAACCTCTGGGCGCGTATGCAGCAGGAAACGTCAGCAGCGCTGCCATAAAACGAAAGACCCGCGCGGGGTATCCCGCGCGGGCCGACAGGTCAAGCCAGCATCAGTCGAACGTGATCGTCGTCATATGCGGCTGGTTTTCGGGGTGCACATCCAGATTGATGCCGTCGCGCATGGCATAGGCCAGCACCTGGTTATGCACGTTCAGGAAGATGCGTTCCTCCATCACCTCTTCCCAGATCTCGGCGATCAGCGCGTCGCGCTCATCCAGTTCGGTCATGGTGGACAGCGCCTGGATTTTCTCGTCCAGTTCCGGGTTGGAATAGCGCGAGCCGTTGAACGAGCCGTAGCTGCCTTCGCGGGTATGGACCAGGAAATCGAACACATACTGGCTGTCAAAGGTCGGAACGCCCCAGCCCAGCAGGTAGAAATCGGTTTCCCAGTTCTCGATCAGCGGGAAGTGCAGCGAGCGGGTCTGAGCATTCAGATCGATATTGATGCCGATCTGCGCCATCATGCCGGTCAGCGCCTGACAGATCGCCTCATCGTTCAGGTAACGGTCATTGGGGCAATCAAGCTGCACCGTGAACCCGTCGCCATAGCCGGCCTCTTCCATCAATTCGCGCGCACGCTCCAGATCGGGATCACCGAAGGCGTCCATTTCCTCGGTCCAGCCGTTGACGAAGGGCGGCAGCGGCGCGGCCGAGGGCTGCGATTCGCCGCGCATCACGACCTGGCGGATCGCATTGCGGTCAATCGCAAGCGACATCGCCTCGCGCACCTCGGGGGTGGCGAAAGGGTTGCCTTCGGCATCGGACGAGGCCAGCGAATCCGAGGTCATGTCATAGCTGAAGAAGATGTTGCGGTTTTCCGGCCCGCGCGACACGATCACGCCATCGGTCTGTTCCAGACGCGCAATGTCCTGAACCGGCACATCCTGCACGATATCCACTTCACCCGACAACAGGGCGGCAACGCGGGTCGCAGCCTCGGAAATGGGGGTGTAGATGATCTCGGACACTTCGGGGGTGTCGTCCCAATGGTCCTCGAACAGCTCGAGCACGGTGCGCACTTCGGGATCACGCTCGACCAGGCGGTAAGGGCCGGTGCCGTTGGTGTTGCGCACGGAATAGGCCTCTTCGCCGGCTGCGAAATCAGGTGCGACCTCGACCCCGTTCTCTTCGGCCCAGGCCTTGGACATGATGAAGGTGTTGGTCAGGTTCTGCACATAAAGCGGCGCAGGGCCGGACATGCGCACATGCACGGTATGGTCATCTTCTGCAGTCACTTCCTCGACGGCGGCATGCAGCGCGGCCATGCCCGAGGGCGGCGTGCGTGCACGATCGAGCGAGAAGACCACATCCTCGGCGGTCATGGGCGTGCCATCATGGAAGGTGACGCCTTCACGGATGCGGAAGATCCAGACGCTGTCATCATCCTCGCTGATTTCCCACTCGGTCGCCA